>CACZPA010000089.1 GCA_902782895.1 uncultured Eubacteriales bacterium | reverse complement strand
TTTATCTAACCACGCTCATCTTATCAGAAACTATGACTCCTGTCAAGAGAAATATTTATAAATCGATTCTGTACTTCCGCCTGGCGACTGCCTGGCGCCTTCTCCGGCAGAAAAACAATCGTAATCGACTTGATTTTCTGCTTGTCAATTTAGAAGAAGCAGAAAAATGGACGATCTGGAACGAATTTTCTGCTTTCAGAAGTCCATCGAGCAGAAAATCTCTATGATTCTGGCTATATTTCTGCTTCGCATTGTGGTCTATTCGTGTCGACCAAAGCATCGGGCAGAAACTCAGACAGTTTTGCCAAGATTTTCTGCTTGGGAAGTTGATAAAAGCAGAAAAACGAATGAAAATGGAGCTTTTTTCTGCTTGTGCTCATTTGAAGGTATTATCCTGAGACCCGGCGGTATAAATCGAGATTTTTCAAAATTATACCGCCGGTTTATTGCTGTCAACCAGTCTCTGCGGCAGTCTAAATCCGGTTTTTTCACAAAAACACTGCCGCTTTCGAGGTACACGGCAGTGTAAATCGGGTTTTTTCGATTTTGTACCGCCGGTCTACTAATGTAACACAGAGCCTGCGGCAGTGTAAAACGCGATTTTTCAAAATTATACCGCCGCTGACTGCTCGGAGGGCATCCGGTCCCGACCAGGGGACAGTTCTCAGGCCACGAAAAACCACTATAGCCAATAAGGGACAGTTCAGGGACAGTTTGGGGACAGTTCAAAGTCAGTTTGGGGACAGTTCAGGGACAGTTTTCTTTTTTCCCCAGCTCGCGAAGCCTTGGAAGCGCCTCCCAAGTACGGCTCACTTCTCCACCGCGCTGATCTCCTTCGAGGTTTTGATCTTTTTGATCCATTTGCCGCTGCGCAGGCGGATCACGCACCAGACGGCCTTCAGCACCTGATCGATCTTCAGGAAGAAGTAGATCCAGAACGCAGGCAGGTGCAGGACAAGTCCGGCCAGGGTTCCGAGCGGCAGCGAAGCGACCCACAGGAACAGGTTGTCCGCGATCATCAGGACTTTTGTGTCCCCGCCGCCGCGTAGAACGCCTTTTGTCATGATGCTGTTTGTCGCCTGGAAAAGCATGATGATCGAAATCGCTTCCATCAGCTGTGCCGCGATGGCCGCCGTATTTTCAGACAGATGGTACGAACGGATGACCGGGCCGCTGATCGACATGATGACCACAGCGGAGAAAAGTCCGAGCAGGAATCCCACACCCAGGAAAGCATACCCCTGCTCCTGCGCCTTTTCACGCGAAGATTCGCCAAGCGTTTTGCCGATAATAATGGCTCCGGCCTGCGAGAAGCCCTGTGTCAGAACGGACGAAAGCTGCTGCACCACAGCCGTAACCGCGTTTGCCGCGACAAATTCGCCGCCAATACGCCCGATGACCATCGCGACAGAGTTGTTTCCAAGCGCCAGAATTCCGTCACTGATCAGCACCGGAATGCTGATGCGGATATACTCCTTCAGCAGATCCCGCGTCTCGATCAGCATGTCCTTCAAGCGGAAACCGATCGCCTCATCCTTAAAGAACAGATACCCGCAGATAATAATAAACTCAAAAGCCCGCGCGATCAGCGTTCCGACCGCCGCGCCGGCGACGCCCATCTCGGGCATGCCAAGCTTACCGAAGATAAACGCGTAATTTGCGCCGATATTGATGAGAAATGCCGCGATCGACGTGATCAACGGGATTCGGGCCTTTCCGACCGCGCGCAGCACGATGGTCGTCGTCAGGGACAGTCCCAGCAGGAAATACGTCACAACCGACCATTTCAGATACTCTACGCCCTTCTCGATAATCGGCTCCTCAGACGTATAGATCCGCATGACCGTCTCCGGCGAGATAAACGTAAACAGCGCGAAAAGCGCCGCGATCGCGATCGTCAGCCGCAGCATGATGGCCACGCTTTTCTTCATATCCAGCTGGTTCTTCATGCCGAAATACCGCGCGACCAGTACGGAAGCGCCCATCGACAGGCCCATGCAGAGAATATGGTAGATATTGATAAAAGTGTTGGCGAGCGAGACAGCGGAGAGTGCGGTCTCGCCCACGCGGCCGACCATGATCGTATCCATCATGTTGACGCCGACGGTGATCAGGCTCTGCGCGGCGATCGGAATCGCCACCACCGCGACGGTCTTATAGAAACTCTTGTCCTTCGCGATCAGTTTTCCAAACATGTATCCAGGCTCCTCTTCTTTTTTCTGTCTGTCACCGGCTTATGCCGGTCTTCTGTCCCCGCAGGCTGCATTAAAACAGTCTGCCCGGCTTACGCCTGCAGGACCAGCTTCCGGTAATTCTCCGCGATCTGCGCGTCCGAATAGCCTTCTTTCAGCTCGTACAGGAAGCGTCCGGCATAACGGACTTCTTCGAGCGCGGCGAAAACCGCGGGCCAGTCATTCTTGCCTTCGCCGGGCAGCCAGTGCTTCTCGTCGACAAAATCATAATCCGACACATGCAGGGTCACGATTCTGTCCCCGACCGCACGGATATAATGGACGTTGTCCTCTACAAGGCTGTGATTGGTGTCAAAAACAACCTTGAGCTCCGGTATCTCCTGCAGGAAAAGCTGCATCTCGTCCGAGGTCCGGCAGAGGCAGGTCCTCGGAAGATTCTCCAGGCAAAGCGTAACGCCGAGCGAGACCGCGGTCGCACACAGCTTGCCGATCACCTCGATCGCGTGCGCAAGCCGTTCCGGCCGTTCTTCTTCCGGATACGGCTCGCCTGACGGATGCACGATCGCCTTCGGAATTCCGGCTTTCGCGGCCGCCTCCAGCAGCTCCGTCTGGATCTTCCGGAAGTTTTCCCTGACAGCAGGATCCGGCGAAGAGGGATCGATCTCCGTAAACGGCCCGAACGGCAAATGTATGGAAGTAATCTCGACGCCATGCTCCCGCGCCAGCTCCACAATCTCAACAGAACGGTGCGGGAAGTCGATTTCCTCATAAAAAGGCGCGATACGCCCCGAGGACAATTCCACCTGATGTATTCCTGCCTCAGCCAGCGAATCAAAAGACGCAGCGTTCATGCGCCCCACTCCAACGGATAACGCAAGCGGCCAATCTGTACGTTTCATGCTGAATTCCTCCTTGTGAATTACTGTCCCGGAATCCGGTCTCCGCGACCTGTTATCTCGGGATCAGATCTTCCGGGTCGTTCTGTCTGCTGGCTTCCCACTCACGGGCCTGCTTGTCCATAACGGCCTGAATCGCCTCCGGCCGCATGTAAGCGTAGCGAACCGGCCAGTCCAGTCCGGTGACTCTGTGCGCGTCGTGAATGAAAATCCAGATCTCCAGCGCTTCGCCGGGCTTGAACACATCGATATCGAAGACGAGCTCCGGCCTGTACTGTCCCAGCCACGGAGATTCCTGCGGCATGCCGGCTTTCACCGTCTTCGTCCCGTTTGTAACAATCACGTCGCATTTGCTGTCGATTCCTTCAAAATAAAGCGCAAGCTTCTCTCCGTCCGCTTTTCTGCCGAGATCCGGCACGGTCGTATACGCATGATAAGCATAATAAAACGTTGTTCCGGCCGGATAAAGCGACGGCCCGCCGCGGAAAGGATTTGGAATCGCCTGATACAGGATGTCGGGAGAGCCCTGTGTATCGACGAATTCCCACCTGTTGAGGACATGCTTATTCATAATGTCCTCCTCATCCATATGGTTCGGATACAGCTTGGAGATCTGCCACCGGATAATGTAATTGTTCGGGACGGTTTCGACCACATCCGTGATACCGGCCGCCGTCCTGTGGATCACAAGCTCCGCGTCCGGAAGGTCTATGCAGAAAGCCTTCACGACCAGATCCCCGTCCGTTTTCATCGAACGGAAGAATACCTGGCACATCCCGTCATAGAAGCTGACGGAAGGTCCGTTATAACCCATGAAATTATCCTCGCGCAGCGCGCTCGTGTTGATGAACTCGCCTGCTTCATTGGAGGAGAACGTCACGGTATGACCGGCTGCTCTGCCGCAGACAACGCCCTTCTCATCGACCAGATAGGCCGTGATGATAGCCACGTCATTATTATCTGCCGCAAGCTCTGTATTCTCCATAACCAGCCGGATCGCAGCAGGTTTGCCCGGCGTCCGGCTCGAATCCTCCGCCCAGACCTTGCCGTCCTTATAAGACACAATCCGGATCTCTCCCGGCTCATATTCCGTCTCAAAAGGCGTATTAGTATACAGATTTGTCCGGACACGGCCGACAGATCTGCCGTTGACGAACACCTCACACGCATCCCCGTTATTCAGCAGATAGACTTTGACCTTCTGCCCTTCCATTCCCGGGAAATCCCACGCCGGAGAGATCTTCGCGAACGGATCGTCCTGTTTCAGATACGCCCGGAAGCCATAGGCGATCGTTTCTTTTTTGCCCAGGGCATCAATGATCCGGCCGCGTCCCGGATTAAAGGACCAGCCTGTAAAATGGAAACCGCCGATGACGTAGTCTTTTTCCGACTGAATCGCGTCCTCTCCGGCTCTCGCATTGCTTCTCCACGGCGGCAGCTCGCCAAGCGGCGTGACCATCTCCGAGCAGTACAACGGTTTGTCCGGTTTCGCCTTGTGCAGCGCACTGAAATTGGTCGTCTGATGATTGATACCGATGATATCGTAATCCTCATGCGCGCCTTCCGAGAAGATTCCATAAGAGGTCGCGCCGGAGACCGGCCTGGTATCGTCGTATTTAAGCACAGCGGCCTTCAGTTTGCGGAAGATCTTTTTACCGGTTTCGTGCGTTACAGTATCTTCCTCGTTATAGAGCGACCACATGATGATGGAAGGATGGTTTCTGTCTCTTCTGATCATGCGCTCCACTTCATCGACCACGAATTCAGACGGATGGAAGATACGGTTTTCATCCATGACCATCATGCCGTATTTGTCACAGTAATCGTAAGTCGCGTCTCCATGCGGACTGTGAGCGGTCCGGAAACCGTTGCTGCCGATCTCGGCAAGCGTGCGCATCTGGAATTCGCGCATGGAATCACTCATCGCGTTGCCGACGCCAAGGTTGATCTGATGATTCGCGAAGCCGTAAACCGTCGTGCTTCTGCCGTTCAGGAACATTCCCTTGTCCGGGTCAAAGCTGATCTCACGGATTCCGAAAGGCGTATGATACTCGTCCACGCATGCACCGTTCCGCAGGACCTCCGTCTTCAGATCATAAAGCTGATTGATCTGTCTGTCCCACCACAGGACAGGATCCTCGAGCGTGACCTTCTGTGTGATTTTTTCCGTCGTCTGCGCCGCGAAAACCTGCTTGGATGCGGCCTCTGCCACGACACGTCCTTCCGGATCGATGACCGTCGAGCGGACTTCACCTGTCTGCTCCTGATAGCCGTGATTCGCGATATCCGTTTCGATCGTCAGCTCCCAGGTCTTACCTGCCAGACGCCTGGACTTAACAAAAGTGCCCCACAGATCGACCGCAAGCTCATCGGTCTTGACCAGCCAGACATTGCGGTATAGCCCGCCGCCCTCATAATACCAGGCTTCATAGTCGTGACAGTCCACATGGACGGATACCTCGTTGAAAGCCGACCCGTATTTCGCGACTTCCGTGATATCCACTTCAAAGCCGATGCCTGCCGTGCGGTTGATTTTCAGAAGCATAGAATTGACGTAGACCTCGCATCTTGAAGCCACGCCGTCAAAAAGCAGTGTAATATGTTTGTCGCGGTCGGATTCCTCCAGGCGGAAATACTTCCTGTACCAGGCCGAACCTCTGTCCGCCGGGAAATCCTAATGTCCTCCGCAGGGATCTGTCGTAGACTGCCCGTTTTCATAGACAAAATCATGGGGCAGCTGTACGATCCGCCATGCGGAATCATCGAAATCCCGTCTCGCGGGGCCTCTCGCGTTCTCCCCTCTCGAGCCGCGGTAGGTCTGATCCGAACTGGTATATTTACGCTTAATATACGCCGGTTCGCCAAAATAGAAGCGCCAGTCACGATTCATCAATAGTTTTTCTCTCATTTGTTCCTCCGTAGAGCAAGTGTTAATATAAGAATTATACAACCGATCCGGCCTGATTGCAAGCACGACTCTTGTCCCCAGCCTATCACATTTGCAAATCCGCGCAATAAAAGACCTCCCTGCCCGGGAACTCCGGACGGGGAGGTGTGACGCGGATCTTTTGTATCCGGCGGCAGAGCGCCGCTTGGACTTATTCAAAATCGATCGATTTGCAGGTGCGGGCGGATTCCCGGATAGCATCCATCAGGCGGAGGACTCTGCGGGTCTCATCGATCTTGACCAGGAATTCCTCTTCGCCATGGTACGCGCGGACATAGTTCTCAAAGTAGTTCTCATGAGAAGTATGGACTTCCGGCAGGGGCTCGGTCAGAATCATGCCTTCCGGAGCCGGGCCGAACGAGCGGGTCGGGCCCGCGGCGGTCATGGTGCGTTTGCCGCCGACGTTCTGCAGCAGATGCGCGGTGCGGACGATCTTGCCCTCGGGGAAGAATCCATCGACATAAGCCGTGCCCTTGTTGCCGCCGACGAACCAATGGCGTTCGAACCACTTATCCTGCACTTTATCAGCCAGATAATAGGTGCCCAGCTCGACCTCAGCGGTCACGCCGTTTTCAAAACGCATCAGGATTTTGAAATAATCATCGACCTCAAAATTGATCACGTTTCTCACGTCTGCGAAAACGCTCTTAATCTTCACGCCGGGCATCATCCACAGAATCTGATCCAGCAAATGTACGCCCCAATCGTAGAGCATGCCGCCGCCTTCGGAAATATACACATGCCAGTCATGCATATTGCCGTTGAAGCCGTACAGGCTGCTCTTGATCGTGTAAACATCACCGAGCGTCGCAGAATCATATACCGCTTTGGCTGTCCGGAAGTCCGGGTCGAAACGGCGCTGATGGTGCACGGTGAATTTCACGCCGTTCTCCTTGCAGGCCGCTTCCATCTCGTCAAGCTCCTTAAGGCTCATGGCGACAGGCTTCTCGCAGATAATGTCCTTATGCGCCTTTGCCGCCTGGATCACCAGATCATGATGCTGATTGTTGTTGCAGGCAAGCAGAACAACATCGACCTCGGGATCCGCCAGAAGTGCTTCATTACTCTCGTAACGCTTGATCCCTTCATATACGTCCTGCAGCTGCTCCGGATCCTTGTCTGAAATGCCGACGACACGAATTCCCGGAAAACGGGACAGCATCTTTTCATGCTCGTGGCCCATAAAACCATGGCCGATGATCGCGATTCCTATATCTTTCATCTTTATTGCTCCTTCGTGTGAATAAGCTGTCCGCCGGGTCAGACGATCAGCAGACGGCGCTCGTTAACATGCTTGCCGAATTCCGGCATGAATACCATGCTCTCCTTGTCCGGATCCAGCATGGACTGCAGGAAAGGCGGCATATAGCTGGAGGTAAAGCAGAATCCGTACTTCAGGTCATGATACCCCTGCGCGAGTCCGCCGGGCTTTCTGACCTTCAGGACCATCAGATCCACAGGCGTCCAGTGCGTTCTGAAATCGTCCTTCATTTGCTCTACGGAGTACTCCTCGCCTTTGAGACACCAGGTAATCTCGGATTTATCGAACTTCTCACCGTCCACATAGAGCGTGCCGGGCATGAGCTGCGACAGGAAAACGCCGCGATAGTACGGCAGGCGGATCTTGAACTGGAATCCGGTGATTTCTCCGTTCTCACGGATATTGCGGAAACCGACAGATTGAATAACTTGTTTCTCCATGATATCAATCTCCAATCAGGCGCTTCAGCATAATGTGCTGCTTGCGCAGGGTCTGGCCGACTTCATAACCATCGTCATACTTGTCGGCGCCTTCGTACTCGGACAGAAGATATCCGTCCCATCCGTGCTCCTGCAGGATCTTCACGATCTCCGGATACGGAATCGTCGTCTCTTCGAAATCATCGCTCATGTTGATGAACTTGGCATGGCAGCAGTAGATGTACGGAAGCAGCGGAATCATGTCTTCCGGAACATTCGGCGCGAACGCGGGATCTTTCCACTCGCCTTCTTTGAAGCGTGTACGGAAGACGGAGAAATCAATATTCAGGCCGAAGTATCTGGTCCCGGTCTCTTCGATGAATTTCACATACTCCTGCACCATCTCGCCCTTCAGGTTGGATGGTGTATGAATCTCGGGGCACATTCTGAGATTGAGCTGCTCGGCAAGCGGCAGAGCGCCTTTGATGATCTCTCTCCAATTGGTGACCGGCTCCAGCTTCTCGTTGATGACGGGCATCTTGGTCCGCATGACGGTAAAACCGAGGCGGTGCGCCAGGCGGAGGTCGCGGCAGAGCATCTCGATACTCTCTTCCGTTGTCAGCTCGCGTCCCTGTACAGCATGAGAATCAATCCAGTGACCGTACTCTACCGGGATCACTTCGTACTTGTCGCAGAGTCTGAACCAGTTCTCCACCCATTCATCCGACGGATAGGGATAATTCTCGATATGGGTATTGGCCAGGATCTCGATGCCGTGTGCACCCATGTCGTGAACGTCTTCAAAACAGTCTTCCAGCGTCTTGGTCAGTCCGAATTCCGCAGAGTAGCTGTAGAGAGCCACTCCGCGCTTCGGGCCTTTTCTGTTATATGTATACATGTATTTCTCCCTCAGTATGATCTGTCAGACAGCGGCCGATGATCAGTCAAAAACGACTTCTTTGCCGGTCTCAGCGGACTTGTAGATCGCTTCCAGAATCTGTGTGACGACGAATGCCTGCTCGGGCTTGACAACGGGCTCTCCGTCCTCCAGGATCGCCTTGAGCCACTGATTGCACTCCACCACTCCGGGAGCCGCGGATCCGCCTTCGAAGTACGCGACAGCGCCGCCGCCCGCAAGTGTCTCGTCCATCAGCTGACCATTACGTCCGCGGTTGTAGACGATTTTGTCAGCGGGATAGCTCATGCCGGAGAAAATCTCCGCGCCGGCCTTGGTTCCGCACAGCGTCGTGGATGCTTCTCTGGATTCGGACATATTGATTGCCCAGGAAGCCTCCAGATTGATGGTGGTTCCGTCCTTCATGACGATGAATCCCATTGCGGAATCCTCTACTTCATAGGTCTCGGGATCCCAGGGTCCGAAGAGGTTGCCCTCTGTCGCCTGCTGCAGATGTCCAAGCTTGTAGAAAACGCTCCCGGAAACACGCGCGGGCTCATAGTTATCCATGCACCACAAGGTCATATCCAGCGCGTGCGTTCCGATGTCGATCAGCGGACCGCCGCCCTGCAGAGCCTTGTTCGGGAAAACGCCCCATGTCGGAACCGCGCGGCGGCGGACCGCGTGAGCCTTGCCGTAGTAAATCTCACCGAGATCGCCGGCTTCGCAGGCTTTCTTCAGGTTCTGAACCTCGGGACGGAAACGGTTCTGATAGCCGATCGTAAACTTCTTGCCGCTCTTCTTCCACGCGTCAATCATCTTCTGCGCGTCCGCGGTATTGGCAGCCATGGGCTTCTCGCACATAACGTGCTTGCCGGCCTCAAAAGCGTGAACGGTGATCTCGCAATGTGCTACGTTCGGAGTCAGGACATGCACAACATCGATCTCCGGATCCTTCAGGAGCTCCTGATGGTCGGTATAAACCTTGGCGCCGGGCGCGCCGTATTCCTGGCAGGCCTTAACGGCCCGCTCTTCGATAATATCGCAGAAAGCAACGATTTCACATTTGTCAGCGTTTGCCTTCAGAGAGGGCAGATGCTTCTGGTTCGCGATTCCGCCGCAGCCGATGATACCGATCTTTAACTTATCCATAGTTTCCTCCTTTGTCCTCAGGGACGGTTTCAGGTGATTTGATGATCTCATTCTAACATCCGTCAGGCAAGCCCGCCTTTCATTTCGGGCAGAAGTTCTGTGCATTTCGTGCCAGTTTATGGAGTATCGCTGATTTATATGCACGTTTTGCAAATTATTCCGTTCGTATGCAAAAAGAGCCGCGAATCATGGTCCGCAGCTCTTCTTTTTGCGTTATCCCGCCGTATATCCCGTTATTCTTTTGTAATCTGGAGCATCCGCATCTCGTTGGGCGCCATACGGAAAAAGATCCGCATCAGGCCGCTCTCTGCGATCCGCTCCTCCGAGACAACTTCCGGCGTGCACGTCTGGTACAGGTATTCCAGATCATCGCGGCTGAGCGTCTGACTTCCGCCGAGCTTCATCCATTTATGCAGGACACTGCCGCTTTCCTCATTCATGATCCGCTGCCGGATCCTGTATTTCTGTCCCTCTTCCAGCCCGGATACTTTCAGCTCCATCACATAGGGATCAAGATTATCCATCATCTCTCCGATCTCCTCCGGCCGGGAAGCGTTTTCCTGGCGGGTATAGTACTGCGGGCCCAGGTTCTTGCGGTTCCAGCAGACGATCCGGATGTCTCCGGGATGGAAACATGTCGCGCAGCAGGAACCTGTCAGCAGCATGAGCTGATCCCCCAGCTGCCGTAGGAAACGGTACGCATAGTAGACCGGTTTGCGGATGCCACTGCGGGTAAGCAGTCCTCCGCTGCCGCAGACTTCCGCTGCCGCGTCCGAGAAAGCACCGACCAGATCCGAGCCATAGAAGATTCCGATCGCATCGGCTGCCGATCGTCCCTCCAGCATCTGTTCCAGCATCGTAGCGCCGCGGTAACAGCTGTCCTGGATATAGTTGCGGTTCGTAAGGCTGATTCCGCATTCCGTAACCCAGAATTCGCCTTGGAACCCGCATTCCTGCAGGATTTCGCGAATCCGGCCCGTCTGCTGCAGGTAAGTATTCCGGGAAGCGTTCTTGGTCAGCGCCTGCTGATAGACGTTTTCTCCATCCATTCTATAAGGGAAGCTCAACACGGTGAATACATCCGGCTGATGCGCGCAGCCGGATAGGAATTGCCGCACCTGCTCTTCATCCTGCACCGGATTGCTGCCTGGAATATATCCGGGACCTGCGACGCGGATCTTAGGGAGAGCTTCCTTAATCACTTGATACGTCTGATCCCACGCCGTGTGAGTTGAATATCCACCTTCCTGATAATAGGGAACATCGTTGAGGGAGAAAGTAATCTCTAAAATCCATCCATTCACCGTCTGCTCCTGATAGCGGGTCTTCAGATGCGCGGCGAACGCGCGGACCGCGTTCAGCCAGTCTTTTGGCGATTGAAAGTACTCCAGGCTGGAGCTCGCGCTGATCTCCCGTGTTTCACTGACCATATTCCGCTCGCGGCGCGGTGTCAGATCGATAAACACTTTAACCTTGTGATCGGCGCAGAAATCCAGCACCTCGTCCAGAATGGCGAAATTGTACCGTCCCCGCTCCTCTCCCAGCACAAGCATGTCCGGAGCAAAAGGATTCCAGATCCGCAGGTACTCGATATTCAGCCGCTCCACAAGAAAAGCGATCTGCTGCTGCATCCGCGCGGACAGCAATCTGGAAAAACTGCCGACGTTCAGAAGACGGTTATTCCACGGCTCCCACTGCACCGCTTCCTCCAGACGGATTGTCTCGGTATGGACCTCCTCCTTGCCCTCCAGCCCGAGCTCCTGATTCGTCCCCAGAATCTTGCGGACCTGTTCGCGGTCAGCCTGCTCCTGCGGGTCTATCGAAGCCCCTTTTCGATGTGCTTTGCGGTATTCGGATGGGGACATGCCCGTCTTCTCACGGAATGTCCGGTTCAGAACAGACGGCGAAGAGAAGCCGTTTTCCAATGCGATCTGCGTGATGGACAGATCCGTCCCTTCCAGCGCACGACGCACGGCGGCCATACGAAGCTTCTTCAGATAATCCGGGAACTTCTCGCCGGTTGCCTGCTTAAAAAGCCGCGAAGCCGCCGAGCGGGAGAGATAAACTTTCTCGGCAATCCGGGTCATGCTGATTTCCTGTCCATAGTTTGCCCAGACATACTGCATGATCGCGTTGATCTTGTCCTCCTGCCCTTCGCTTTGCTTTGCGGAATTCGTGATACGGGAAAAATTCAGGACAAGATGCGAAAGCAGGAGATAGTACAGCCCCACGGCTTTAAGGCGCTCCGCGTGCTGATCTTCGACAAAACACATCAGAAGATCCTGCAGCAGGGAAAACATTTCGGTGTACTTCTGCTGTTTCCCGTCCAGGCTGCAGCAGTCGAAACGTACCGATATCCTGTCCGCTGCCTGCAGCAGTTCAAAATACGGCAGCGAAAGAACGGCCAGCAGCGAATCCGGATCCGGATAGACGCTGACCTCTTCCAGCACATTGATGAGCAGATAATCCGACTTCTCCAGATAAAGCTTCCTGTCCTGTCCCTGCACGCGGCATCTTCCGTCGACTACAAAAAGGATCCGGATTTCCTCCATGCTTTCGGTCAGACGGATGTCCTTACGAACCAACCGGAAATCAAATTGCGGTTCCATGGCTTAGATCCTGTAAAGCCGTAATGCGTTCTTGTAAAGGAGCTGTTCAGCCGTCTCGACGGCCTGTTCTCTGGAAAGCAGTCCGCGCTGCACCTGCCTCTCCATCACGTTCGCGAGTGCGGATCTGGCGACGGAAGCCGCAAGCCAGGACATTTCAGCGTGGTCGTGCTGACCCGTCCCGAGCATGATCTTGGAATGCGGCGCCATGGAAAGTACCTCCTCGAGGATTGATTCCATGTTCATCGAAAGCCAGGGCAGCGACCAGCCAAGGTCCATCCATACGTTCGGATAAGCATGACAGACCCACGCGTCATGGCCGAAATCAGGCGGATTCCCATGCAGGAAAACAATATGCGCGGCATAGTAACGGTGGTCGCGCAGGACCGGCTCCATCGCGTACGGATCCGTGCGCGTTTTCAGATCGTTCGGGTTACCGGTGCAGCCCGTATGGATGTGCACGGTGAAATCAAGCTCCTGCGTCAGTGTCAGCACGTGTTCGAAAAGCGCGAGATAGACGGTCTCAAAGGCCGCCTGGTCCCCTGCCTGTGCCGCTTCAAAGCAGTCTGCCGCCTCGCTGTCCTCAACAATACGGGGCGGGCGCGTGCACAGCTCCAGCACATGGCTCTTGATGCCGATAAAGCCCTCGGCAAGCCGTTCGCGCACGCCCGCATCAAAGGCCGCCTTCATCTCTTCAAACGTCGATGTGCTCTTGAGGAGTGAACGGACGAAGGGGTCCATCTGGAACAGGCGATATATCTTGGTCGGGAAGCAGGCAAGCTCCGGGCTGCCGAAAGGCGCGCCGTCGTCGACCACCTCTCCGATGATTTTCGCCTCCTCGTACAGCGATTTCGCGTAGCTGTAGCCGTCCGCCATCGTCCGGCGGTTGCGCTCCGCGACAACGGCCTCCGCGTCCGCCGCGCAGCCGTATTTCATCGCGAGGCGGTTGATCAGGACCTTCACGACGCCCATATTCATCACATGATAGGCATATTCCGGCGTACAGTTCTCCACCTCAGCGGACGCGCCAAGCGGCTTGTCCGCAGGATACAACGGCCCCCAGCCGTGAACAAAAGCGATCGCCAGCTCAAGCGGCGTGATCTCCCGGTTCTGCACATTGATCCGATGGGTATGATTGTCAAAAAAAGGTATATTGGTGAAATCAAACATGGTATGTCCTCCTGTTACAAAACGCTTTGCATTATGTGCAGTATAACAGATAATGCTTGTCAGTGCAAGGATCGCCGGCACATCCGTCTACGATCCTGGCTTGCTTTTTGCCGCGCAATTCTATAAAATATAAAAAACCGGCTCGGATTCCGGACCGGTATTACGATATTGGAGGTACATTATGTTCAGAGAAATGCTTCGATATAAACAGGCGCTTTCCGAGGAGGAATGCATTGAAATCCTGAAGAAAGAGCTGCGCGGCGTTCTGTCCGTCCTCGGTGACGACGGTTATCCGTACGGTATGCCGATCAATCATTTTTATAATGAAGAAGACGGCAAAATCTATTTTCACAGCGGGATGCAGGGACATAAGATCGACGCCATGAAGGCCAGCAACAAGGTTTCATACTGCGTTTACGACCAGGGCACCCGCATCGGCGACGACTGGCCGCTTCACTTCAAATCCGTCATTGTATTCGGCAAGGTCGAATTCATCGAAGACCGGGAGACCATCTACCGCATCTCCGCCGAGCTGAGCCACAAATTCACAGACGACGAAGCCTATATTCAGAAGGAGATCGACCGTTCCGGCCCGCGCACGCTCATGTTTGCCCTCACACCGGAGCACATCAGCGGCAAGAAAGTCAAAGAGTCATAATCTATCCAGCGCGTTTGCAGAGACTCCTGTGTTTACTTAAAGGAGAAAAACCATGTCTCTCTTAGAATCTAAGCCGGCGATCTCCGCTTCCCGGCAGGTATTCAGCAACAAAGCATTAAAACCATTCATCCTGCCAGCGGATCACCGGCTTCTCGCCTTCCCATTCGATCGGAAGCCAGACATAGTGCTGAAAGAGATCGAAGAGGATTTTATCCAAGAAAAAATGTCCTTCATGAGTCATTATCTGAAGGACGACAATCCTGACCAGCTTGCCAAGCTTTTTGAAGCTATATTGTCCAACCGGGAGCTCAGCCTGGTCCTCTTCGGCCGCAACGGCGCTCCGCAGTTTACCGAGCGGATTAAAGAAATGGTGCGGCCAGGCGTCCTTGTGGAATGGCAGAAAGAATTCCCGCATTATAAGCGTCAGGATCTGGAATATGTCTTTGAATTTGTTTTTCCCGGGGCGATGAATCTGATTCTCCGCCAATTGTCCGGCGAAAGCAATCTGACGATTCCTGAATTCGCGCGCAGGCTCGACTGCCTTGGACATTACTGTCACCTCGCGATCCGCCAGTTTCAGTAAAACCTTACTACGCCTCCGTCGCGTGCTTTTCTTCGAACTTCCGGACGGCCCGTTTCCACCCGCCGCAGTAATAGTAGACGGCGATCGCGGCTGAGCGCAGGAACGCGGCGATGAGCAGTGCCCAGAAGATGCCGTGCCAGTCGCCCGTGCGGACGCCAAGCAGATACGACAGCGGGATCCGCGAAAAAGCCCCGAACTGCGCCGTGACCATCGGCACGACCGATTTGCCCGCGCCGCGCATGGCGTTGACCAGGCATCTGTCCGTCGCGTAGAAAAGGCACTGGAAGGACATGATCATCAGGCCGTCGGCCGCGATATCGATGACCGCCTGCTCCGTCGTAAACATGCGCGGGAAGACTCCGCGGAAGCCGATCAGAAGCCCCATAAGCCCAACACCGAGCGCGGTCAGGCTGAATATGCTGTAGTTGATGCCCTTCTTGATCCGGTCCATGCGGAACTGTCCCATGTTCTGTCCCACGAAGGTACACAGAGCGGTACTCAGCGCCACAACCGGAATATTGATCACATCGTCGACCTTCGTCACGATGCTGTTGGCCGCGATAAAGGTCGCGCCGAAGAAATTCACGGACGACTGTACGAACAGATTTGCGATCAGATTGCCGACATTCTGGATCGCCGCCGGCAGACCGATGTTGATGATTTTGCCGGATTCGACACGGTCCGGCCGCATGCTCTTCAGGCTGACCTTCACCCCGTATCCGCCGCGGTTCATGCGCACGACAACCCCGATTCCGGAAACCGTCTGCGACAGCATCGTCGCAAGCGCTACGCCCGCGACGCCCCAACCGAAGACAAGCACCGCCACCAGATCCAGGATAACATTCAGCACTCTGCACAGTGTCAGGAAATAAAAAGGCCAGGCCGAGTCGCCCATGCCCCGCAGCGCGCCGCTGCCCATCTGGTAGATCATATTGCCTGTCGTCCCGATATAGACGATGATCAGATAAGCCATCGCGTCGGAGAAAATCTCCTGCGGCGTATTCAGCATCTTGAGGAACGGCCTGCTGACCGCAAGTCCGACGACCGTAATAAAGAGGGAGCATACAACTGTCAGGAAAGCCACCGTCGAGACCGCTTTCTGCAGGGCATCCGCGTCCTTCGCGCCGCTTCTCTGCGCAATAACGACGTTGGAGCCTGTTGACAGGCCGATCATAAACATATTGATGATATTCATGACGGGACCGCTCGCTGACACTGCCGCCAGCGCGTCCGCGCTGACAAAACGCCCTACGATAACGGAATCCGCCACATTGTACAGCTGGGTTACGATCGTTCCAAGCAGGATCGGAACAGCAAAATGCAGAAGCCCGCTGAAGATCGGTCCTTCTGTCAGATTGATCCGGTTCCTGCTAGTATGTAACATCTGTGTCCCCTCCGTATCTGCCTGTACTTTTTTCCCATCAGCCGGCAGTTCTGTCTTGCATCTCTGTTCTGTATTCACAGGACATTATAGCAGATTATCCGGTTACTTTCCACCGTCTGGCGGACCAGATCGCAAAAAACATTGATTTCTCTCTTTTTCGTGTGTTATACTATGGGAAAGAAAGCGAGGAAAGCCTATGAAACCCGAAGAAAAGCCGGTCAAGCGCCGGATTTTTGATATAATCCAGATCGGCCACCAGGAGGATTTCCTGAGCCGCGCGTTTGATTATTTTCTGGTCACCGTCATTATACTGAACATTCTGGCCATGCTGCTGGAGACGTTCGAGGAACTGGAGGCCTATCAGCCCCTGTTCAGCGCGATCGAGGTCGGGACGGTTCTGGTATTCTGCATCGAATATCTCCTCCGGATCTGGACGTCGGAGTATCTGTATCCCGGCGAATCCAAGGGCAAGGCTATCCTGAAATTCCTGCGTTCCTATGACGGCGTCATCGACCTTCTGACGATCCTTCCGTTCTTTTATTTCTCGGGCTTCATCGCATTCCGTCTCCTGCGGGTCGTGCGGATCTTCCATCTGTTCCGCATCAATCCCCAGTATGACAGCTTCAATGTCATCAAAGCGGTCCTGTACGAGAAGCGCAACCAGCTTGCGTCGTCGGTCTTTATCATTCTGATCCTGATGATTGCTTCATCCCTCTTTATGTACAGTGCGGAGCACGAAGTGCAGCCGGAGAATTTCAAGAACGCGCTGTCCGGGATCTGGTGGAGCATGTCCACCCTCCTGACCGTCGGGTACGGCGATATTTATCCGGTAACCGTCATCGGCCAGGCCATGGCCATCATCATAGCATTCCTCGGCGTTGGTGCGGTCGCGATCCCTACCGGTATCATCAGCGCCGGTTTTGTAGAACAGTACTCCAAAATGCAGTCCGATACGCCTTCTCTCGCGGAGGGGCTCAAAACGGTCGTGATCGGCATTGACAGCGCCTGGATCGGCAAAAGTGTCTCCGACGTTGAAGAGAATTACGAGATCGATATCGTCCTGATCCGACGGGACGGCAAAACGATTGTCCCGAAGAGCGCCTATCTTGTCCAGAAAGGCGACGAGGTCGCTTATCTGCACATTTCCAAGGCATAAATCGACTGACGCGGCGCGCGGTCCAGCCACCCGGAGTTGACGCTGCGCCTGAGCCAGCGAGTCGGAGTTGACGCGGCGCCCGTAATATGCTAAAGTATTGTACGAATTCTAAGCCCGTAAATGATTACCGATTCAGGGGGAAACAAAATGAAGAAACTGATTGCCGCAATCCTTGCCATTGTCATGCTGGCCGGTCTGACGGCTTGTCTCTCCGAGGAGAACATTTTCCCGGACACTGACGACACAAAGATTTCTGCCAAGGAGAAAGAAAAGAGAGCCGAATACTACAAAACCTGGGCCGCCAGTGAAGATTTCGGCACAGAAGGCCAGTATCTGTCCATGGATCTGCTCTTTGGTGAAACCCGCTTTGTCATGCAGGCTACGGATACCGCGATGGTCATGATTCTGGGCGATTCCGAGATTGCCATGTATCAGAAAGACGGCAAAGTCTATTCTCATATCAATGCTGCTATGGGCGAGGGAGAAGAAAGCACCGCTGTTGATGAGTGGAGTGTGGCTACGATCCCGGAAGGCGAAAACCCATCTATGATGGACGCGGCTGAGAATGAATTCCAGGACGGTTCCGACTTCGGCACTGTTGAATACGTCGACACCATTAAGCAGAACGGCAAAACCTATGACGTTCTGAACATCACGGGCGACAGCATGTTTGACGAAGATGTCCCGCAGACCTATAAGGGCTATGTAAACGCGGATACGCATAAACTGTCCTATGTCGAGATCTCCACGACCACGGACAACCCCGATGAAACCGCCGAAAACAAAGCCGTTGCCGTTACCGGTACAATCCGTTTCATCGACAAGCTCGACTTTACTGTCCCGGCAAACGCCACGGAGATGGAGTATGATGAACTGACAATGTCATTTGCTTTCACCTTAATGGCGCTTATGTTCTCGAATCCCGCCATCGCCGGCGTCATGGGATAATCCGGTTCTGCGCGGAAACTTTTGGTTCTGCACGATAATATCCGTTTGTACACAAAACTGCGCAGTTCTACGCGGGATACTCAGTACCGCACGGGACTGCGCAGTTCTATTATATGGAAGGGGTTGCAATCATAGATGGAAAAGCAATACAAATACGATGCGTTTATCTCTTACCGCCATCTCGAGCCGGACAAGCCGATCGCCGTCAAGCTGCAGAAACTGCTGGAGACCTATACGCCGCCAAAGGGTGCTGTCAGGCAGGCAAACCAGCCGAGTCCGCAGCACCAAGCGAACCAGGCAGACTCACAGCACCAGGCAGACTCGCAGCGTCAGCCGAAGCCGCATAAGCTCCATCTTTTCCGCGATGAGTCCGAGCTGCCGACAAGCAATGATCTCGGCGGAGATATCCGGTCCGCGCTGGAGCAGTCACGCTATCTGATCGTCATCTGCTCTCCTCAGTTTGAGAAATCCAAGTGGTGCATGCAGGAAGTAACGTATTTCAAGGCGCTCCACGGGGGCAGCAACCGCTACATCCTGCCGCTCCTCGTCGGTGATCCGGACCACTCCCCGGTCTTCCCGGACGTACTGCGCTATGAGACGCGTCAGGTAACCCAGCCAGACGGTACGATGCAGGAGATACAGGACGAGATCGAACCGCTTGCGGCCAATGTCAGTGCCAAATCCCTTCCCCAGATGCTGAAGCGTCTCAAGACCGAGTATCTGCGGATCGCCGCGCCACTGCTTGACTGCGGCTTTGATGACCTGTACCAGCGGGATCAGCGCAGACGCAACCGCCGCAGAGCCTTGGTTTTCGGCAGCGTCACTGCTGTCCTGAGTACGGCGGCCATCCTGAGCACGTCCGCCCTGCTGACGATCTCCTCTCAGAAACGCCAGATTGAAGCCGACGCGGCGGAGCTGCTTCTCAATAACCAGGAGCTGTGGATGCGCGAATCCCGAATGCTGGAAAAAGACGGTGATCTCTACGGTGCGCTTGAAGCTGTGGCGCAGGCCTATCCGGAAGAAGGTGAACCGCTCAGCGGTGTCTTCGGTCAGAGCGTATCCCTCCTCGGATCCTACGAACCGGACACTTTCACCGCGGTCAGGAAGATCAAGCTCTCTGCGCAGCCAAGCGATATGTGCGTTCTGAACAACGGCAAAACACTGGCCGTCCGTACGGTTTCCGGCCTGTCTCTGTGGAATACGGAGACCGGGGAACTGATCTCCGACTTCGGGGTGGTCTCTGACGTGGCCTTTTCCCGGGATCCTCAGATTCAGAAAGCTTCTGTCTATAATTTCGCGGTGGGCAGTATTCTCTCCAACAATGTCGGGAATGTTGCCCTCTACCCTATGTTCCACAAGACCATTACAGATGAAACACCTGTAAACGGCGGCAACGCGATGTATGTGACCAGTCTGGATAAGACTGTCAGCAAACTCTCTCCGGAAGACGGCAGCGTCCTCTGGTCCGTCCAGCTCGACAGTTATGCGAATTTCCCCGTCACGCAGCTGCAGCCCGGGTGTCTCGTGCCGGTCAATACATATGATCATCTGCTGCTGCTCGATCCAACCGACGGGACAGAAAAAGCACGCTACGAACTGGATGCCCTGAAGGAAATGCTGGGCTATACATATTATTACAAAGTATTTGAAAGCAACGGATATCTGATCTTTACGGTTTCTTCAAACGGTTCCATGAACTGTATTGTCTGCAGAACCGCGCAGCAGATGCCGGAGGAGATTTTCCGGGCAGAACTCTATGCGAACGCGACTCTGGGCGAAGCCTCTTACAGCATTTACGGAAATACTCTCTGCGTGACGGGATATACTTTTGCGGGCATTCTGGACGAAGCCATGACCTATTTCAAAGGATACAGTCTGACGGACGGCACGCTCCTCTGGTCAGGAGAAATGCAGACTTACCTGCCCGGCACGCCTTTCACCGGGATTATAGCGCCCGACAGCGGATCGCAGAATTCCGACCCGATCGTGTTCGGCATTGTCGGTGACCGCCTCTTTGTCGCGAATACCAAGACGAAAAGGCTGTACTTTAACCAGCAGCTGCCCGGTACCGTCAAAAACGTCTATTACTCAGAGAACGGTCATGTATTTGTCACCGACGAAAGCGGGCTGGAGTACTTCTTCTCTCTCCGGCGCTTTGACAGCAATAGTTCATCTGTAATGCTTTTTGAGGACCGCGAATACCGGACCGCTGTCAATCGGGTTGCTTACGGCAATAATCTGTACGCGGTCGTCCGGGGTAATGAGAGCGAGATATCTCTATACCGCGTACTGATCAATGAAGCGCGCAAGACGCTGTTTCAGACCGGCAAAGACGATGAATGGGGCATCAGCGAAGCGATTCTCAACGCTGACAGTACGCTCGCCGTCATTGGGCAGTCCAATCCTTACAAGCTTACAGTTCTGGATCCTGAGTCTGGAAAAGTCCTGCAGACCATCCGCTGTGATGCTTTGCCGCGCGTCTCGTTCTTTGGCAGCGACCGTCTGCTGATACGGGAGGATAACACTCTGCGTATCGTCGATATCATGTCAGGTGAAACAGAACAGGAATTCTCCAATGAGGAATACAACTTATGGTCTTACGTCCATGGAGAAGACTGTCTGGTGATCGAGCGTAGTTCAGACCATGTCTGGTTTAAAGTCATGCCAGGTCAGGAACCTGCAGAAGTGACGATTTCAAATCCGGATGATGATCCGTACTTATCCAAAAGCGTTCTGTCCGTCTCCCCTTCCGGTCAATATCTGCTGCTGAGTCTTGTTGATTACAGTGTGGAAGAAGGCGGTCTCACTTTCCGGATCCTGAACCTCGAAACCGGTGAAATCCTGAACTGTGAGGATCTCCCGCAGCTCAGCCGGATCGTCACCGATGAATCCTATCTGTGGAAGGAAACCGATCAGGAGATCTATATACTCTGGAATAATAGGATCATCGGCTATTCCTGTACGGACGGCAGCCTCGTATGTGAATCGGAGGATCCGGAAGCTGTAGAGCTGATCCTGGTCGAAAATGCCTTATGTGTACTCGACAAGGCCGGATATCTGGTCCGGCTGGAGAAGGAAGGGCTGACGCTGGTTGAAACACAGCGGGAACAGGTTACTTCTCTCAATCCTTCGCAAGGATGGATCTATGAATCCGGTCAGAACGGTAATGGCTATCTGTACTTGCCAGGTACTGGCGCGTGCGTCGTGATCCATTCCGAATCTTTCGATGTGCTCTATACGATCAGCCATTTCTGCGGTCTGAGCAAGGACCGTGGTACGGTATATATTCATTACTACAACTGCTTTGATGCGTATCCGGTGCCGGATGTCGGACAGCTGCGTCAGCAGATCACGGAGCGGCTGCAATAAAGGCTTTTTGCTGTCCGTGATCATCCGGCTGTATCTTTTCGCTGCAAAAAGGCCTCCCATCGCTGTTATAAGCAATGGGAGGCCCGATTTTTGTTCAGATTCGTTGCGCTGAGGCATATCGTTGTGCCCGGCACTTCTGCCGCGCTGGACTTGCGCACCGATGCGGTTTTTACTTCAGCATGCTCTCTTCCCAGCTGTCGTAGGGCTTGATGCCCATCAGGCCGACAACAGTAGGAGCAACATTAGCCAGGCCGAACGCACCTTCCTTCATCTCATGGCGCTCATCCTTATCATAGATGATGAACGGGACAGGATTCAGACTGTGAGCGGTGCGGACTTCGACCTTGCCCTTCTTGTTCTTCTCGAGCATCTGGTCGGAGTTGCCGTGATCAGCTGTAACGATCAGGATGCAGTTCTCCTCGTCTACGACTTTCTTAATGCGGGCAAGCTGCAGATCTACGCTCTCCACCGCGATCTCGGTAGCGTCCAGATTACCGGTATGACCGACCATGTCGCCGTTCGGGAAGTTGCAGCGGATGAAGCCGTACTGATGACTCTGGATCGCCTCGATCACCTTGTCAGCGATCTCGGTAGCTTTCATCCAGGGGCACTCGTCAAAGGAGCGGACATCGCTCGGGATCTCGCAGTAATCTTCCAGCTCTTCGGAAACCTTGCCGGAACGGTTGCCATTCCAGAAATAGGTAACGTGGCCGTATTTCTGCGTCTCGGAAACCGCGTATTCCTTGATACCGTGCTCAACCAGCAGCTCGGTCAGCGTCTCGCGGATCTGCGGCGGATTGACCAGATACTTATGCGGAATCTTGAGGTCTCCGTCGTATTCAAGCATGCCGGCATATTTGACAGCCGGGATAACACCGCGGTCAAAATGATCGAAGGAAGCGTCTCCGTCAAAAGCCATGGACAGCTCAAGCGCACGGTCTCCGCGGAAATTGTACAGGATTACGCTGTCTCCGTCCTGCATAGCGCCGACGGGCTTGCCGTCCTCCGCGATAACGAAAGCAGGCAGATCCTGATCGATCGCGCCGGTCTCCGCGCGAAGCGTCTCAACAGCCTCCAGCGCGGAAGCAAACTGACGGCCCTCGCCATGAACATGAATGTCCCAGCCGGCTTTTACCATCGGCCAGTTCGCCTGATAACGGTCCATTGTGATGCACATACGGCCGCCGCCGGAAGCGATCTTGCCGTCGAATGTCTCATCGTTCAGCTCCGCCAGGACGTCCTCCAGCTGCTTGATATACTCAGGAGAGCTGGTCGCGGGAACATCACGGCCGTCCAGAAGGATGTGTACGCGCACATGCTTAACGCCTTCCGCCTTAGCTTCTTTCAGCATGGCGAAAAGGTGACTGATATTGGAGTGGACGTTTCCGTCAGACAAAAGTCCGATGAAATGAAGCGTTTTACCGTTTGCGACGACAGACCCGACAAGGTCTTTCCACGTATCGCTCTGGTAGATGGAACCGGACAGGATGGACTCGTTCACGAGCTTGGCGCCCTGTGAATAGATCTGGCCGCAGCCGAGCGCATTGTGGCCGACTTCGCTGTTACCCATGTCATCGTCAGTCGGCAGTCCGACCGCGCCGCCATGTGCCTTGATCTTCTGCCAGGGGCAGTTCTCCTTGAACCAGTCAAGGGTGGGGGTATTGGCCCGAAGTACCATGTTGCCGAGTGTTTCAGAGGTCTCTCCGACACCGTCCATGACGATCAGTACGACAGGTTTGTTCATAATCTGTATCCTCCATATAAATGGTTTGAAAATCTGTTAAAGAACCGACTACGGAGTTAATTGTATCATACCGGTTTTGTGTCTGTCAAGGGAGAGGCGGATGTCTTACCCCTCTGCCGGAAGCTTAAAATCAAAGAAAATATCTTCCGGAGCCGTTGTTTCCATCGGAATTCGGAATAAATGTGCTCCGTTTGGTTTCTTTGAGCCTTCGATATACTCCATCTTTCCGGAACCAATATAAGTGAATGGCAGCTGGATTCCATCTTCATTGTCGACCTTCCGGACGAAAATATGCATTCTTTTGCTGTTTTTCAGATCATTCAATTCTCTCTCACTAATGTTGGCGACAGTTTCCCACTGAAATGTATCCGCATCGATGTAACCGTCCACATATTTCAGCTCATCCTTTGTGCTGCTGCCTTTTATGACCGTAACATAAGCATAAGCAACGCCATCATAGATTTTTGTTCCGAGCATGATGTCTTTCGGATTATTCAGCAAAAGCTGCTGGACCTGTTCCTTACGATATTTAGCCCACAGATGGAAAACTTCATCCGGCTTGACATTATCGAAATCGACGTCGTATTTACCAAGGCCGTATTCCAGAAGATCCCTCATGTATTCATCGAATTCAACATCGATTCGGATGTCTTTGAGGGACAGTTCTCCAGACATCAAGTCGAAAAAACCGCTTCTCATCATATAGTGAAGCGCATGATCAAAAGCTTCCTGTTGGAATATTCGTGTATTTATCACGACGTGATGCCTGACATCTATGATATTGCTGCGTCCCGCATGGAGAATCAGCGCCTGTATCATGAGATATTCATACGGGCGAACGATCGGCAGCATCTCTGAAACATACTTAATAAAGTCCTCCTGCCGCTCGTTAAAGTATGGAAGCTCTTGTTCTCCGATCGCCTGCAAGAAGCCCAAATAGGACGAATTCTTCCTACCGCTGATTCTGGACTGCATGAACTTGATCAAGTCCGGCGCATAATCATTATTCAGATAATCTACATGCTGTGGATATCCGGCTGCACTGATATATTGTTTGAAATTCATGTAGTCCTGTTGGAGGTACGTTTTCGTATTGAAGTTAACCTCGTCAATATATGACAGAATCTCCTTCTTGCTCAGATCGTCAATATGGATCTCTACCCCATAATCGGCCAGGCCGACACTCATAAAATTGTCCTCTATCAGACTTGCTACCAGTTTCTTTTCGACCACGAAATTCTCTGACAGGCTTCCTAACGCGAAAGCGATTTGGACACTTCTTTTATAATCATTCCCGATGAAATCCAGAACCGTAACATATCTTTTGCCTTCATAGTTGCGAAGGCCACGTCCAAGCTGCTGGATAAAAATCGTCTGGGAATCTGTCGGCCGGAGGAACAGGACCATATTGACGCCCGGAATATCAACGCCTTCATTCAGAATATCCACAGTGAAAAGGATCTCCAGGTCCGCAGAATCACTCTGCAGATCATTATAAGCGCGTACTCGTTCGCCAACGGAATTCCGTCCGGTCAGATACTGTGTATGGTAATACTCTTCCATAGCCTGAGACATACGACTCGCATGAGAGATATCACGGCAGAATGCCAAAGCCTTAAGCTTCTGTCCCGGAATCCTGTGCTTTTCTATCATCTGATAGATAAAACCACAGTGTTTATCATCCGAAAACTGTTCAACAAACTTATGACCTTTTGTTTCTTTGATGCCATATTCGATCAGTTCATCGCGAATACCATAATATTTGAATGGAACTACAAGCCTATTGATGATCGCATCCCGCAGACGCAGTTCATAAGGCACATTCTGATCAAAAAGACTGAATACGTCCTCTCCGTCCATTCGTTCAGGAGTTGCTGTTATACCAAGAAGGAACTGTGGTTCGAAGTAATTGATGATTTTCCGATAGGTCTCTGCCGTTGCATGATGACATTCGTCAATAATGATGTAATCCCAGGTATGTTTTTCAAAAAGCTCCAGCGAATTCGCCATCGTGACATTCGTTGAAAACACGAAATCCGCATCCTGCTCTTTGTACTCGCCATTGAAAATGCCATATGTCTTATCGTTGCCGAAAACTCTCTGAAAGGTCTCATAGGATTTCATCAGGATTGAACCCTCATGGACGATGTATAAAAGCCGCTTCGGCGCGAAATTCAAGGCATCAAAAGCCGCGAGGAAAGTTTTGCCGGAACCCGCGGAGGCCGTAATCAAAGCTCTCGCAGCTCCCATTACGCGGACTTTGTTCAGCTCTTTCAAAGCCCTTCGCTGCATATAATTTGGCTTGACTTCTGAATTGGCGATATCATAGTCCATATCCCATCTTTCAATGGAATAATACAGCCTCGTTCGATACTCATCTATCAGTTCACGTGACAGAGGCAGCGTTTGTTTCCATAGGGAATCAAATTCCGCTTTGGCTGATGAATATGTCGTATCGTCATTCTCGTCGATGACGGATACGTCCCATTCTATGTTCTTCAGGAGCGCATAGACTGTAATATTGGACGAACCCACGAGCAACTCATTATGATCGGAGAATTCGAACAAATATCCCTTGGAATGAAAGCCGACAGCGTTGCCATTTATATCATGAAAGCATTCTCTATCCAATCTACATGTGAAGCGATCCGGGTATCTATTCTGGAGATCATAAAAGAACTGAAGTGAATCGACGTCCGTGAAGTTCTGATATGTGGAGGTAATCAATTGACCCTTGGCGCCTCGTGCAATTGCTGCCTCAATATTAGGCGCAAGCAAACGGAGACCAGGTCTCTTAATAAAACTGACCGAGAAATAGAATGCTTGGCACATATCAATACTTCTCTTCAGCTTATCAATGAACTTGGTCTCACTGTTATTTGTATAGAAGCCGCTTCCCATATTATACCTCACGAATTATACTCTCAAATCAATAAATCCAGGGACATATATTATAATTATATTATCATATAGCCTACCTGATTTCAATAAAAAATACACTATCTGATTTCTTCAATCATCAGTTGACGATTATAGCCGTCATCGTGCTCCTGCGACAGCAGTTTTCTCTACCCATTCCAACTG
Source organism: uncultured Eubacteriales bacterium (assembly GCA_902782895.1). Classification (GTDB taxonomy): domain Bacteria; phylum Bacillota; class Clostridia; order Lachnospirales; family Bianqueaceae; genus RUG12817. The sequence continues at coordinate 4,356 of CACZPA010000089.1, read as the reverse complement.
TTTTTCCCTTTCACCCCTCCCGCCTGGGGAGGAGGTTCTCCTCCTCCCATACGAGCGGGTCTGTGCGTTTTGAGGCTGCGTCGAGCAGTAGGAAGCTCTGCACTTCGACTCCGAAGGCTGTGACGGTGAGGCGGATCTTTGCCGTTCCGCAGGGGAGCTCCATCGCGGCAGCCGGAGCCATGAGCGTCAGGCGGTGCGGCTTGCGTTCCCTGCCTTTTGCAAAGCGCATTTCGCAGCTCATCCTGACAAGTTTCGCGCGCGCTTCGCCGTTCCTGCGGAGGAACCGTGTCAGTGCGTAGATAATCGTTTCGCGGCCGTATCCGTCGGGCATGAAACCCGTGCAGGTGAAGCCTTCCGACAGCTTAAGTCCGCAGACGATGCCTTTGTAATTCAGTTCCATATCTTTGTCCTCCTGTCTGTTATTGTATGCCTGTATGTGTATCCGGTCTGTCGCCGCGCCCTCTGCGTGTCAGCCCGCGAGGTTGGCTGCCGGGAGACTCTTCGCGGTTCCGGCCCCGCGTCATGGGATACAAAAAGAGCTGGTTATTCCATGATCTCTCATGTAATAATCAGCTCTGTGGTTTGTACACTATTGCGCCGGGCTGCGGGGCCTCCCTAACCCGGCACGCATATTATACAGCAGGACTAAAGATCTGTCAACAGGTTATTTTACAATTTCCTTCCGCTGTCCATATCCGTATAGAGAACCGCGTCCGGACACAACCGCAGCGCTGTTGCGGGACATTTTTCACCGATCGGACCATAAACTGTCCGGAAGACAGCTTCCGCCTTGGTCGCTGCCGGGACCATGCAGAAATGTCTGGACGCATGCATCAGTGTCGGGATCGTCAGCGTCAGCGCATGCGTCGGCACTTCCTCTATTGCGGCAAAACATCCATCATGGACCTGCTGCATCCGGCACACATCATCCAGTCCGACAATCTTAACGGCCTTCCCGTCATGAAAATCCGCAACATGCGGATCGTTAAAGGCAATATGTCCGTTCTCCCCGATCCCCATGCAGACGATGTCCACACCGTCCTTGAGCATCGCGCCGTAAGCCTCACATTCAGCCTCGATATCTACCGCATTCCCGTTCAGATAATGGACTTCCTTAAAGGGAACCAACCCGAAGAGGCGGTCCCGGAGGAAGTTGCCGAAGCCCTGCGGCGCGTCTGACGGCAGGCCGACATACTCATCCATATGGAACGCGATGATCCGGCTGTAATCGATCTCGGGATCCGCTGCCATGGCAGCCAGGAATTCATTCTGAGACGGCGCGGCAGCAAAGATCATACTGATCGTTTCTTTTTCCTTCAGGAGGGAGACGATCGCGTCGCGTACGTCCTTCTCCGCCGCAAGACCCATTTCCTCACGGGAAGCATATCTGCGGACCTGGAAATTGTACTGCAGATTCATTGTTTATCACCTCTGTTGTCAATATATCATCATACCGGACATTCCGGCTCTTTTGCCGGAACAATAATCCTACAGCAGAACTCTTGTCAGCCTGGTGTAAGATTCTTCGATCGCGTTCAGCACACGGACCGGATAGATCAGATCACGGTTAGACTGCGGCACCTCGCCGGTCTTAAGCATCTTCACGAAATGATCTGCCTCCTTATGATACGCGTCCGGATCCGTGATCGGAATGCTGAGCGTCTCCTCTGCGGCAATGACTGTCCCTCCATAACGGTAAACATGATCGTTATAAGACAGCGTTACAGCGAAAGAAGCATACTCCAGGATAACAGCCACGCCTTTTTCGACCCTGACCGCGGTGACTGCCACCGAATCAAATCCAAAGACGGTCAATGCGATCTCGACCAGGTGGGAAGAATAGAAATAGAAATCACCATACGGATTTGCCAGATTGACAGGGGCATACACCTGGCCTGAATACAAAGCGTTCTGCGCTTTGGCCTCGTCCGCGAATTTCTTCAGCTCCAGTGTCGGAGCCGCAAATTTAAGAGACGATCCGCCGATGATCGGCACGTTCTTCCGCTCGGCAAGTTCCGCAATGGCCTCGGCCTCTGCATAATCGTTGGCGAACGGCTTATCGATGAATGCAGGGATGCCCGCCTCGATAAACGGTCTGACGTATCCGGGATGCAGCTTGCCGTTACGGCTGGTCACCATGATCCCGTCTACCTGCCCAAGCATTTCCTCCGGAGTCATGATCGGGATAGAACACTCCTCGGAGAGCTTCTTCCCGGCTTCCGGCTCTTCTCCCCAGATACCGATAACCTTTACGTCATCATATTCTCCGGACAGATTAAAGCATTTGGAAAACGCTTTGGCATGCGAGTTCTCGAAACCGATTATACCGACTCTGTACATATCTCATCCCTCCCGGTCTCCGGAGAGAATCACTTTGCTGACCTGGATATCATCGTCGAAAATAACGATATCCGCTGCGTATCCTTCCTTAAGCTCTCCAGTCTTATCCAGCTTCATTACCCGGGCAGGAGTTTTCGTCATCATCTGAATGCAGTCTGTAAGTGGTATTCCGGCCAGTTTATAACACGTACGCACCAGACGGTCGGTCGTCGCGACGCTGCCGGCAAAGCAGCTGCGGTCCATCACTTTAGCGACTCCGTCCTCTACGATTACGGACTCCCCTTCACCGTTGGTCGAACTATAAACGCCTTCCGGCATCCCTGTCGGACGGATCGAATCCGTTACCATACAGATCCTGTCCGGTCCTTTAGACTTATAGATCAGCCGCAGGAGCTCAGGCGGCATATGACATCCGTCGGAGATCATCTCAACGTCCATTTCATCCAGAAGATAGGCCGACTCGATAACCCCGAGACTGCGATAACCGTAATTCCGTGTAATCGTAGACATGCCCGAATACAGATGCGTCACCAGATGACAGCCTGCTTCATACACCGGCAGGATGTCCTGATACGTCGCGTCGCTATGCGCGATAGCCGGGATGATCCCATGGTCGGTCAGATACCGGCAGAATTCGAGAGAGCCTTTCCTCTCCGGCGCAAAATCCCATCTCCGGATCACATCGGCTCCTGACTCCACTATCTCCCGATACTCCTCCGGAATCGGATCCGTCATATACTTTGTATCCTGCGCTCCACACTGTTTAACGGAGAAATACGGTCCTTCCAGATGTATGCCGGGAATATGCGGGAGCCTCTCGCCGGGATCGTTCATGACTTTCCGCAGATCAGCGATGGTGTTCTTCAGAGCAGTGGGACTGCAGCTGCTGGTCGTCGGGAAGATGGTCGTTGTACCGTGCTCAAAATGTACACGCATAGAGGTCTTGATCGCCTCTGTGCCGCCGTCCGTATAGCATGCTCCCCCGCCGCCGTGCGTATGAATATCGATAAATCCCGGGGATACATACTGTCCCTTGGCATCCAGTTCCTCATCAAAAGGCAGCGATTCCGATGTTACAGCCTGAATCACACCTTCTGACAGATAGAGATTGACTCCTTCCAGGATCCTGTCCGTGATCAGACGTCCGTTCTTGATCTTAAGTGTCATTTTCTATGCTCTGCACATCAGCAGATCTCCCTGAAATCTCCTAATCCGATGCCGTTTCGCTCAAGCCACGCGAAGATCTCGGGAGACGTTGCGGCCTTCAGATCCTGAGTCCTGACGACGTTGAAATTCCCTTCGTGGAAGAGCTGTTCATCGACATAACCACAATGGCAGACCACGTAAATGTACTTCTTCTGCAGCATGTCGGGCAGCTTCTTTTCATGCGTCAGATATCCGAGCAGATCGGCTTTCATCTGATTCTCGTATGTCGGCGGATTCAGATACCAGCCCATCCCGGCGTTGTAGACATCCTCTCTCGCGTGCATGGTGCCGGAGCTCGGTTTGCCGCATTCCTTAGCCAGCGACTGCGTGACCTTTCTGTGCCAGGCCGTCCCGTATGCATGGCCGTGGAAATAGTCAGGATCCCGGCCGATCAGCTCGCGGAAACGTTCCAGCTGAGCGCGGAATTCGCGTGCGACCTCATCCGGATCGCAGTGATCTTTGCCGTTCGTATTCATGGGACTATACCCGCCGTTGTCCTCGGCATAACGCCTGCGGTGTGTATTCATGTCGATGAAACGGCCCTCGCTGTCGACCAGGGACGGAACATCCTTCGGATCGGATACCGGGAATCCGTTGCAAAGGTTAAAATCGATACCCAGCGCAATATCATTGAGATACGGCCGGATCATCTCCGCGCACTCCTCTGCCCACGGCATGTTGGGGAAGAATCCTGTGTTGCGGATCACGCCGTGCGTGATGCCATAGATAATACCGCTTGCGACTGCGGGAGTGATCCCGTAATCATCCGACTGCAGAACCAGTTTTGTCATAGTAGTGCTCCTTTCTTTA
>CACZPA010000088.1 GCA_902782895.1 uncultured Eubacteriales bacterium | reverse complement strand
TCTTCCTCATAGCCCTGTTCTTTATAGAACTTATCATAAGCGATACGCTCTTCACGATAATTGGGCTGTACGAATGTCTCGTTGTAGTACCAGCCGGGGAGATAATAGATACCGTTAACGCCAAGGCTGTACTGCAGTACGCCCTGATCGCCTGCCGGTCCGACTTCGCACTTGTGATCTGCGTTCCAGCTCCAGATTTTGCCTTCGGGGCCGTAATAGGTCTCGTAGGTGGGCTGGTCGCACAGCAGATAATCGACCCATTTCGCGGATACTTCCAGATTCGGATTCGAAACGGTGAAGAACAGTCCTTCGGAAGCGGAACCGACGCTGGTGGAGGTCAGGAACTTCTTGCCTTCCGCGTGGATGGGCTTCAGCCAGACCATGCTCTCCTGCAGCGGATCAACACCCGCGGAGAGAAGTCTCCAGTAATTCACCAGTCCAACATTATTCTGATTCAGAACACTGGTAACACTGTTGCTGTCCTGTGTAACGCTTGCGGGATCCATCAGACCCTCAACATACATGGTGTTCAGGAACTCAACGCCTGCGCGATAGTCTTCTGCGAAAGGCAGGAACTGAACCTTCTTATTGGTGTCGATGGCAATGTGATTGGAGTTCTCCGGAATTCCCCAGAAATTGAAGGTGCCGGTCGTCATATTGTCGAACGTAGTGCAGAAACCGATTTCATCGTTAGGATCGCCGTTATTGTTTGCGTCTTCCTTGATGAAAGCACGCATAACATCCAGCAGCTCGTCCGTTGTGGTCGGAGCTGTCAGCTTCAGGTTATCGAGCCAATCCTGGTTGATGAACCAGCAGTTGCCGCCGATACGGGTACCGTCGTCGGACATCTTTGCAATACCATACATTTTGCCGTCGCTGCGGATGATGGAGCGCCAGGAATCGCTTTCCTTATCCAGACGTGCCTTGTAAACAGGCATGTACTGCAGCAGATCGTCAACAGGAACCAGAATGCCCTGGTCAACACCATAAACCTCCGAGTCAACAGCGCCGGAACTTCTCATGATGATGTTCGGATAGTCATTGGAAGCGAAGGTCAGATTCAGCGTGTTGTCCCAGTCAGAAGTATTGACCTGCTGATAGACAATATGCACACCCGTATCCTCTTCGCATTTCTTCACATACCAGAAATCATCGGTGATCGTGGTCGCGTCAACGTCACGAATGCCCTGCATGCAGGACAGGGAAACAGAACCGGGCTCAACGATCGGCAGATCCATTGTGGTTCCGTCCCAGTTGGTCAATGTCTTGGTTACGGCAGGAGCCGAACTCTGCTCGGTCTCTTCTGTCTTACTTGCCTCAGCTGTCTTGCTGGATTCAGCCGCTTTACTTGTCTCGGCAGCTTTACTGGTCTCCGCAGCCGTACTGGAATTATTCCCGCCGCCGGCACAGCCGGAAAGCATGGAAACCATCATGACAGCTACAAGCAGAATAGCTAACTTTTTCAAGTCTCATACATCCTTTCTGTGAATATTAAACTTGTGAGTGCTAAATCTGTGAATGAAAAAACTATAGATGCTAAAAATGCGTACATTAAGAACACGTTATCATGTTATGTAAACCTTATTATGAATACACTTGACAACGATAGGTCTTAAGGTGCCTGCGCAGGCCTTCCCCAAAACATTCAGAATCGCTATAGAACCGATCGATCAGTTCCATTTCGTACGCCAATTCTGAAGTTACGGCTATTATACTACAGCAATATATGCATTGTCAAGACATTCAAACAATTTAAGTATAGTATTTTGGTGTTATTTGCTTGGATTTGCACGGTTATTTGCCCGGCTCTTCGTATGGCATTTGTCTGGAAGATGTATATTATTCACAGCTTCCGATTCTTTGAATTTTCCGGTGTTATTTATATGTAAACTTTATATTGGATTTATAAGTTGCCGCAGAGAGGCAACGAAAAAAGCAAGCCGCTCTTCGTCACGGTTTCGCCGCTTATCCGCGAAACGATGTCTCAAGATCGACTTATATTTATTGATTATCTCTGTGATTGTTTATGCTCAGTGATATTCATCTCCGCTCTGCCCTCGCGGTTTACTCTGCACGGAACTGATACTCATACAATTCTTTGTATAGCCCGTTATTGCGCATCAGCTCTTCGTGCGTGCCGCGCTCTTCAATACCGTCCTTGGTCAGAACAACGATCTCATCGGCGTTCTTAACGGTTGAAAGCCTGTGCGCTACAATGATACAGGTGCGTCCGCGGGACAGTTCTTCAAGAGACTCCTGGATCAGCATTTCTGTCGCGTTATCCAGCGCGGAAGTAGCTTCATCCAGTATCAGGATCGCCGGATTCTTCAGGAATACCCGTGCAATCGAGATTCTCTGCTTCTGACCACCGGAAAGCCTTACGCCGCGCTCTCCGACCTGAGTATCATAGCCGTTTTCCATCGTCATGATATAGTCATGAATATTGGCCTTCTTAGCAGCTTCGATAATCTCTTCGTCCGTTGCTTCCAGATTGCCGTAGGCGATGTTCTCCCGGATTGTCCCGTCGAACAGGAACACATCCTGCGCGACCATTCCGATATTACGGCGCAGATCATAACTGGACATATCCCGAATGTCGATCCCGTCTATCGTGATCTTACCGGAATCGATTTCATAGAATCTCGGCAGCAGATGGCAGATCGTTGTCTTGCCCGCGCCGGAAGGCCCGACGAGCGCAACCTTGCGTCCCCGCGGGATCTGCATACTCATATCCCGAATGACTTTTTCCGTTGTATCGGATTCGTCATCGTTATGATACTCGAAATCAACGTGCTCGAACGCGATATCTCCGGTCAGTGTCCCGACCTGAACAGGCTCCTGAGGCTCAGTCTCCTCGGCTTCTTCCATGATCTCACGGAAACGGATGAAACCGGTCATACCGTTCTGAATCGTTTCGAAGATATTGACCATCTTCTGAACAGGCTTCAGGAACATGCTGATATACAGCAGATACGCGGTAAACTCTCCGGCATTGATCTTTCCGTTATAGAGGAACAGTCCGCCGGCCAGGATTCCTACCAGATACATCAAATCCTGGAAAAAGCCCATGCTGGCGCCGAATTTACCCATGGCCTTATAGGAGCGGGACCGTGCCTTTTTGAAGTTCTCGTTTGTATAGCGGAACTTGTCGATCTCATGATCCTCCGTCGTATATGCTTTGGATACACGAATACCGGAAATCGCCGTCTCTACGCCCGCGTTAACCTCCGCGATCTGTTCCCGTGTGATTCTGTATGTCTCCCGCAGCTCTTTACGGAGCAGGATGGCAAGAACAGCGATCACCGGAATAAACGCGAAGATAATGCATGTCAGCGCGAGATTGATCCGCGCGAGCATAATAAACGAACCGATCAGCATCACAACCGAAAGGAATATATCCTCCGGGCCGTGATGCGAAAGTTCCGCTATATCCTGCAGATCATTGACAATCCTGGACATGATGGAACCGGTCCTGGTCTCATCAAAGAAACGGAAAGGCAGCCGCTGCAGATGGCGGAAGATATCCATCCGCATGTCTCCCTGAATTCTAACGCCGACAACATGACCCCAGTACTGCAGGAAGTAGTTCAGTCCTGCCTTAGCCAGATAGATCGCTGTCAGAATGACCGCCCAAATCATCATCAGCCGAAGGTTGCGCTCTGGCACATAGATGTTGATGATGTTCTTCGCGATCATCGGCATGATCAGATCCGCGACCGCCAGCAGAAGCGAGCAGAACAGATCTGTATAGAACAGAACTCTGTGCGGCTTATAATAAGATATAAAGTGTTTTAATAAATGATCCGGCGCTTTTTTCTTTTTCTCTACGCTCAAATGTCGTCCTCCACTGTCTCTATTCCCAGAAGCTCTTCCCAACCGTCGAACTCCGGTCCCATCAGTCCATGACCCTCGTATTCCGCTTCTCCGATCTGATTATCATAAGGATCATGCCGATTCTCCAGCTTCGGAGGATCGAATTCATACTGATATTCGGAATTCATGATGGCCCGATACGGATCCAGATTGCCAAAATAATGATTCCAGCGCTCCTCGTTGCCTGCCCGGTAGGCGCTTCCGCCATAAGAGCAGTCGGCATACATCCAGCCGTAAGGCGCGATATAGAACTGCGCCCAGTCATGCATGCCGATATCAAGCGGTCCCGCGCAAAGGCCGGACTGCCATCTTGCCGGTATCCCCGCGGCACGGCACAGCGTTATGAACAGTAATGCCTGTACTCCACAGTCGCCTTTGAAATTCTTCGCGGCAAACTCGGGAATATTCTCCAGAATATAGTAAGCGGGCATGAAAATGTAATCGACTTTTGTCGTAATAAAATCATAGAATGCCCTTGCTTTGCGAAGCGGATTGGTCTCTCCCTCTGTCAGCTCTTTTACAAGGCTTCGGATATAGGGAGTGAACAGAATATGCGGAGCCTGCTCCTCCGTATGGAAATCCGGCTGAACCTTCGAAACCTGATCCGGATCCGGTTTAACATAATCCACTCTGTTGATGTACTCAAATTCAACAGAATACTCGTGGTTCTCTGTCGGAGCCTCTTCGAAATAGATCGTACGGCTCGGATGATCCTCTGGAGCGATGTACGTCGGCTTTGGAGAGATATTCAGGATATTGACAGATTTAACCTGCTGACATACCGCCGGAACGGGCAGATGCACACGAAGCTTCTCACCCGGGCGGAACGCATCGTCCTCCACCTTCAGGATGCAGCGGGCATGGATCTTCCTCGCCGCATAGCCCTTCTCCTGCATTTCATGAATGGTACTGGTCAGGATCAGCTTCTCCCGCCAATCAAGATCATCCTCTTCACTCTGCGGCGCCTTCTTCCAACGCTTCACAAGCTCCGGGCGCGTATTCATCAGCGTCCGGAAGAAACGTCTGTGGAAGCAGATTTTCCCATCATTATAATGCCAAAGGGCATTCCCGTTGCGCATGTAGAAGAAAAGCTCTTCCTCCGGTGTCTGATCGGAGGGTAAAAGCTCCTCCTTCATCATGCAGACAGCTTCCTCCCAGGGAATCGTATACTCCAACCGCTGCTCTCCGAGGATCGTCTTCTCCAGAAGCAGCCGCTCCTGCATCGCCTTCGGAGGTTTTTTAGCCAGCAGGAAATCGATCTGCTCTAAGGCATCGTCCCATTTTCCGTTATCTTTCAGAAGTCTAATATCATCCGGCAATGGATACGCCAATGATGTCCAGTCATTCTTCATAATATGTCCTCTCCACCGTTATCGGCTGATCTCCGCGGCAAGCCACTCCTTCTCTTCTTCCGTAAGATAAGGGCTCAGCGCGTCATATGTTCTCTTATTGTAGGAATCAAGCCAGTTCTTTTCCTCCTGTGTCAGCAAAGAAGCATCGATCAGGTCCGGCTCGTAAGGGCAAAGTGTCAGGCTCTCAAACTTAAGGAAGCGTCCGTCCTGCGTCTTGCAGGCTTCTTTCGTCAGAACAAGGTTCTCGATACGGACGCCGAATTCACCCTCCGGATAATAGCCCGGCTCATCCGATGTTACCATGCCCGGCTCAAGCGCAACCAGAACATCCTTACGGAGTCCGATATTCTGCGGCCCTTCATGTACCGCAAGCGTCGCGCCGACGCCATGTCCTGTCCCGTGCCGGAAATCCATGCCGTGCTTCCAGAGCGGTTCTCTCGCAAGAATATCCAGGTAATGGCCCTCTGTTCCTTCCATGAAAACAGCATTGCCAAGCTGCAAGTGTCCCTTAAGTACAAGTGTATATACCAGTTTCATGCGATCCGTTACCGGTCCGAGCGCAATCGTACGGGTAATGTCCGTCGTCCCCTCATAATACTGTCCACCGGAATCAACAACGATCATGCCTTCCGGTTTAAGAGCAGCCGCGGATTCCTTCTTCGCGCTGTAATGGATAATGGATCCATTAGGTCCATACCCGGCGATCGTCCCGAAGCTAAGATCAAAGCAGGTATCCCCGGACAGACGGATCTCTTTCAGCTTCTCGCCTACGGAATACTCGTCCAGCTTCTGATCCGGCTCCTTGACCGCTTCCTTCAGCCATTTGATAAAGCGCACCATCGCGACGCCGTCCTTCACATGCGCGATCTGGAAGTTCTTCTGCTCCGTCTCATTCTTGCAGGCTTTATAAATTGTAGTGATATCCGTCTCCGACTGCACGGTCCAGGTCTCCGGAACAGAACCGGAAAGCAGTTTATTGATTCTGGCTTCATCCAGCAGGATCTTGCCCGCGGGAAGTGTCCCCAGGAGCTCTGGCAGGCGGTCATAGGAACCGACGTCCACTCCGTCCTGATTCAGATTGGACAGGATCTCCGCGTCAAGCTTTTTCTCATCAATGCAAAGCCATGCTTTGTCCTGGCCGATCAGCAGATACGAATAGAATACAGGCGTATACAGAATGTCGCTGCCGCGCAGGTTAAGTGTCCACGCAATATCGTCCAGAGAAGCAAGCATCAGATAGGACGCATTCTGTTCCGTCATATGGCGGCGGATCCTTGCCAGCTTGTCCGCGCGGCTCTCTCCGGTATAATCCAGTCCAAGCTCAAAGATCGGTCCTGTCGGGAGGGAAGGTCTGTCCGGCCATGCCTTGCCGGCAAGATCCTCGGTAAACAGGAATCTGGCCTGCGGCAGAAGCTTCTCCAGCTCTCTGCTGCCCTTTGTGCTGAAAGTACGGCCGTCGTAAGCAACCGTCTCCCCTGCCTGTACATGCTTCTCCAGCCACTCGTTCGGCGAGAGGACTCCGGGAAGGCCCATCTTAACAGGCGTCACACCTGTCCCCTCTGTCTCCTTAACGACCTGAATATGATAACGTCCGTCTGCCCATACGTAAGCCTCATCCTTTGTTACGATGAGCGTGCCGGCAGAACCGGTAAATCCGCTGAAATAAGCTCTTGCTCTCCAGTACCCCGCGACATATTCGCTCTGATGCGCGTCCTGACTCGGAATGACATAATAATCCGCTCCGGCCTTGACCATCTCTTCTCTAAGAGCCGCCAGCCTTTTTTTAACCTCTGACACTGATAATTCCTCCTTACCCAATCAGTTTATCCATCCACGGTCTTCTGTCCGCGTTCTTTTTGAAATACGCAAGCCTTTTCTCCGAAAGCTTGCCGCTCTCCGCGTCCACCAGCAGATTCATGGCCTGACGGGCCGCTTCCAGCTTCTCCTTATCTGGTTCCGCGGTCGTGATATACCTCTGCAGAAGATCTCCGGCCTGGTTTAGGACTTCCTTAAGTGCCGGCGCTTTCTCATCCGGCAGACGGAAGCCCTCATACGCAAGCCCCGCGATCAGGCTCTGCTGCAACAGTCCATGCCCAAGCGGAAGCCATCCGAATGCTGCCTGGGATGCCGTATAGTATACGATGAAATTCGTCCCGCAGCGGCGTGAGATCCGTGAGCTCTCCTCTGCCTGCTCCTGTGTGATTCTGCCCTGCGCCTTCTCATACGCCCCGATCACCTTATGCTCGGCGCCGTGATACTCCCGCACCTTGCCATCTATACCAAAGATATGATAGAGCAATGCGCCAAGGTACGCGTAACCGGCTCCAAGGCAGACACTTCCAAGCAACTTCAGGCCCTTCTTTTCCTGCAATGTCAGCATCGCGCCGGCGGCTGACAACGTAGAAACGCCAAGGCTCACCAGCATTCCCGGATTGCGGAAAAGACTGTACAGTCCGCGAATTACGGGGATTTTGCGAATCTTCTGTACTGTCTCTCCATTCTGATCCGCTGTCGGATACAGGCCATAGATATAGTCCCGCTTCTTCTTATCATACCAGAACGTCACGGCATAGCGGTCGCCGTATAATGTCATACCGTTCTTTCTGGAACTTCCGGCTGTCTTCAATTCAAATCTCCCCTTTCTCGCAAGTCTGTGCGGTATTTATTGTAACATAACCGTTCCCTGTTCGCAAGTACCGTCCGGCAAATCCATACCCGGCAGTGCTGCCGCGAATCCCTGCTCTCCCGGATCGCCAAGCAAATTGACACCGGTCAGTCTCTTTCGGATCAGGTCCGAACGCTTCTTCATGTCTTCTGTACTGCGGACCGCAAGATCCAGATTTCGCTGTGTCCGGTCGATCAGTTCTCCGAATTTAGCATACTGATCCCGGATATTCTCCAATACCTCCAGTACCTGACGTGTGTTTCTGGAAACCGTCAGATAACGGAATCCGACCGCAAGGCTGTTCAGCAGAGCGCTGATCGTGGCAGGACCGGCGATCATAACCTTGTAATCCTTCTGACAGGATTCGGCAAGCCCTGGGATCCGGAGGATCTCGGAATACAGTCCTTCCGTCGGCACAAAAAGAATCGCGAAATCCGTTGTCTGCGGCGGATTCACGTATTTGGTACAGATATCCCGCGCTTCACTGCGGATCCGGTTCTTAAGCTCATTGACGGCAGCCTCCGCGGCCTTAGCGTCCACAGCTGCCGCGGCTGCCTGAATCTTCTGATATATATCCGCCGGGAACTTGGAATCGATCGGCAGCAGAATCGTCCGCCCGTCGACCGTCTTGTCTGGAATCCGCAAAGCAAACTCCACCCGCTCCTGACTGCCTTCCTTAACCTGCGCGTTCCGGATATACAGATCTTCCGGAAAGATATTGGACAGAATCTGGCTAAGCTGCATCTCTCCCCATGTTCCGCGGCTCTTGACATTGGAAAGCGTACGGTTCAGCGATTCTACACCGCCGGAAAGAGCCTGCAGCTCACCGGCCGTCTTATACAGCAACGAAAGCTGCTGCCCTATCTTATCGAAACTGGAATCCAGCCTCTCATTCAGGGATCTGTCCAGCTTCTCCCGCATATCCGTCTGAATCTCGGCAAGCTTCTCGCTGTTGACACGCGTCATCGTCTGGATGGACTCCACCAGCCGGTTCATAATCATCTCCTGCGTCTCATGATCCTGCCGCAGGAGCTCCTTCTGCATATTCTGCAGAATCGCGGACTGTGTATCCTCCTGGGCAGCCATCTGCTCTCTCTGCGCATCAAAACTGCGTCGTATGGAAAGATCGATCTGATCCCATTTCTGCTCGTTCTCCATACGCAGGCTCTGCATGGAACGTTCCAGTGACTGCGTGATCCGTGTCTGCTCATCCGCGGAATCCTTGGATAACTCCAGACGAAGATTCTGCAGTTCTCGCGACATCTTGTCCTGCAGTTCCCTGGTAAACTCCTTATACATCCCCTTGCGGGTCAGAACCAGTATGATCAGAATCTCCAGCACCAAAACCGCTCCGAGCAGCACCCATGCGACTGTATCCATCTATATCCCTCCTGAAAAACCGAGATCCGGCTTCTGTTTTTCATCGATGATGACAGCATACAACCGTTCGCCGGTTTTGTCAAGAGAAAAGCGAACATTTGTTTTTATTTTTTTACAAAAAGAACGCCCATGCCGCGGCACAGGCGCTCCAAAAGCCCATTGTAAGCCTTTCCTGACGGCTTAGTGGATCGTTACATCCGCCGTTCCGTCCAGGTCATAGATTCCGCCCTGGATTCCCTTCAGGACCACATTGTTGAAGATGATACCCTTCGCGTTCCGAACATAGAACCCGGACTGTTTCATCATCGGCACCTCATCCGCCATCGCGGGCAGAGCCGCTTCCGCCTCTGCCGCCATCGTGACGGAGCAGTTGTTGAACTGCACGTTGTCGACCGGCATCTCCGGAAGTCCGTTGATAAATCCCGCACAGGAAGTAATGTCCCTCGCGATGATATTGTTGATCTGTACATTCCGCAGGATCGGAGTGCCTTCATCGACGGGCTGCGCGTTCTTATCTCTTACAAACGGCGTTCTGCCGTCTTTCCCGCAATTATAATACATGTTGAAAACAAACGGACAGAGCACTTTGTCCATTACGATATTGGAGATGATCACGTCTTCCACAACTCCGCCGCGTCTTCTGCGCGTTTTTACACGGATTCCGCGGTCCGTCTCATAAAAGACGCAGTTGGAGATTACGACATTGCGCACTCCGCCGCTCATCTCCGAGCCGATTACAACGCCGCCGTGTCCGTGCAACATGGTGCAGCCCGTGATCGTAATATTCTCGCAGGGATGCTTCTCCGGCGTGTCTTCCGTTCCCGATTTCAGAACGATACAGTCATCGCCGACGTCGACTGTGCAGCCCTCAATCCGTAGATTGCTGGTAGCATCCGGATCCATTCCATCGGTATTCGGCGAATCCCAGGGATTGCGGATCGTAACGCCCCGGATCAGCATATTATCGCAATACAGCGGATGAATCGTCCAGGACGGCGACATTGTCAGCGTCACGTCCTCGATCTTGATATTGCGGCAATACTGGAAGCATACCAGATTCGGCCGGGTATAGGCCAGTTTCCTCGCGCGCAGCTCTGTCCACCAGCGCTGACCGCTTCCATCGAGCGTTCCGCGTCCGATCAGTGCGATATTCTCCGCATGATCCGCGAAAACAAGCGGTTTATACGCCTTGGTAGCAATTCCTTCAAACTCGGTATCGATCAGTTCATAATTCTCGATATCATCGGTAAATTTGAGTGTTGCTCCCGCGTCCACCCACAGCGTCGTGTTGCTGTAAAGCTGAACGGAACGCGTCGGGTACTGTCCCGCGGGTACAAACAGGATCCCGCCGCCCTGCTCCGCGATCTCCGCGAACGCCTGCCGGAAGGCCTCCGTCCAGTCCTGTCCCTCCCGGGACGCGGCTGCGTAATTCAGAATATTGGTAAAAGCTGTATTCATATGTCCAACCCCCTCTCATTTGTCTTCATTATAGCCTTTCCTTGAAAAACTGTCAAGAAAACCGTCCCTCCATCTTGCCGAAAATGTTCCGAAAATAGGGACAGATCTCCCGTCATTTTCTGCTTGTTTTTCATGGAATCCGGTGTTACACTGTTTATATCGAGATGGAGGTGAACACAGTGATCGATGTCCTGGTGATCGACCGGGATCCGCAGACCCGACAGCTGATCGGGGAGATTCTCGGATCTGTGTCCGGATTCCGTCTTCAATGCTCCTGCGGCAGTCTGGAACAGCTTGACAAAGCGCTTTCAGAGCGTCCCGTTCAGCTGATCCTCGGCGAGCTTAAATTCCAGGACGGCAGCATCCAGGACCGAATCTGGATATTGCGCAGCCGCCACATTCCGATCGATTGGATCGTTGTAACTGCCGAGACCGCATATCACCTCTTCCGACGGGCTCAGCAGCTTGGTGCGATCGACTATATCCTGAAGCCTTTTTCCGAGAGCAGATTAGAAGAAGCGCTCTACCGCTACCGTTCTATGAAGCAAAGTCTGACGCCGGATACCCCGGTCTCACAAGAGGCACTGGATGATGTGTTTTTTGCCGGTTATAGACTGCACTTGCTGCAGGAATCTCCGGCATTCTATAAAGTCAGTCATTCCGTTATCGACACCGTTCTGCAGTACGCCAAAGCACAGGGCAACAGCGGTTTTATGGTTTCGGATCTTGTCCAGGCGGAGATCGTTTCCTTGTCCACGGCAAGGCGCTGTCTCAAACGTCTGGAGGACGCGGATCTGCTGGAGGCCGTTCCGGAATACGGTCAGCTGGGCAGACCTCGTAATCGTTATCGATACAAAGCATCCAGAGAGGAGAATACATAATGGAGATCATCGTCGCAACCGGCAATCAGGGGAAACTGCGGGAATTCCGCGAGATACTCATAGACTGGGAGGTCAGCTCCATGGCGGAGAAAGGCATCCATGCGGATGCTGAGGAGGCAGGGACGACCTTCGCGGAGAACGCGCTTATCAAAGCCCAGACGCTGGCAGCCGCTCTTCGCGAGCGCAATATGGAAGCCATCGCCATCTCAGACGATTCCGGTCTTGAGATCGATGCTTTCGGCGGTGCTCCCGGCGTCTATTCCGCCCGCTATCTCGGGCATGATACACCTTATGATGTCAAGAACCGGATCATTCTGAACCGTCTGGCCGATACGCCGGACGAGAAGCGCACTGCCCGTTATGTAGCGGCAATCGCCGCGGTGATGCCGGATGGGACAGTTCTGCACTCTCACGGTACCGTAGAAGGCATCATCGGCTGGAAAAGCGAAGGCTCCGGCGGTTTTGGCTATGATCCGATCTTCTTCGTGCCGGAATTCGGCAAATCCATGGCATTGCTTTCTCCGGACGAAAAAAACAGCATCTCGCACAGGGGACGCGCCCTCCGGGAGATGCTGCCCAAGATCAGGTCCTGGCTCGAAATGAACGGCCGCACTGCGGACACGTAATCTCGATATTGCCCTTTTTACGCGGTACGCGCAGTTCTTTATGACACTGCGGGCACGTATAATACTTATAGTTTGAATCGCCAAACAGATGCCGGAACGTGTTGCGGCACCAGCGGACAACTTTAAGAGCAGCCTGCGAATACACGCTGTTCTCTTTTTGTCTCGCCGGAATGTCCTTCGAAAAGAACCGGTACAGATAGAATCCCAGTACTACCGCTTCGAGCGGTGTAAGCACCGTCGAACGGGCAAACGCATTGACCACGATCAGAATGCCCGCGATACCGAGCAGGCCAAAGCCCAGCATATCCGTACCGCCATAGCGCCCGATCATAAATTGCGCGAATCTATCCCGCAAACGCTGGAAAAAGTTCATCTTGTGTTTCTGTTCCTCCTGTTGCTTCGCTAAACGTACAACTGCTTAGATGAAAGGACGGCGGTCCAGCACCAGCTTAAGCGGCTTATCGCTGCGCAGCTCGCCCGGAAGCGCTGCCTGCAGCTCCGCCAGTGCGCAGATGCTGCCGAAAAGTCTGTGCATATCGTTCAGGCCTTCATCTGTTTTCGCGTCCAGACTGTCCAGATAATCCAGATACTCCGCCGCGAAATCCCGAAGCGCCTGCTTGGCTTCCTTATAACGGTATCCGCACTGCCGCAGAGAACGTGTCAGGCAGTATACCCAGTCGATTTCCGCGAAGGATACGGCATGTCCAAGCGCCGGCCACTCTCTGTTGCGGTAGATCCGGACGCAGGTATCGATCATTTTCTCCGGGTATGGCAGCGGACGGTGCGCGTATTCATGATTGAATGTATAGTGGAAAGTCGACGCGAGGTGCGGGAATACCGACGGCTTCAGCAGCGGCGCCGCGAAGGAGTCCGCGTGGAGAATCGGCTCTACGCAGCCCTTGCGCAGGAATCCGCTCTCCGGATCAAAATTATCCCACAGCCAGCCGAAATACGCGTCCTGCCAGTCCATATCCGCTTCTCCCTGCAGCACCATGGCGGCATAGATGCCGGCTCCCTGATGGGAAGCGGTCCACGGATTCTCCTTCCACTCCAGTCCGTCCAGGAGTTCCCACAGCTTCTCATGGTCCAGATAAGGCTCCATAGCCTTCAGCGGATACTTCGCCTTTGCTTCAAAAAGCTCCAGAGCGGCAATGCAGTGCGCGGTCGTGTGGAAAGGATGATGCGTGCCTTCCACAAACAGTCCATCGTCCTCATGCTGGAATTCCTGCAGATGACGGACCCACTCTGCTCTCTCCGCGGCGTCCGCCGGGAATTCTCCGATCATGTACAGATTGTTAGCGGCGTCCGCGCATCCATACTCATTGATCCCCAGTCTCCGGCCCGACGCATCCGGCCAGATCCAGCGCGCGTACGCGCCTGTCTCCAGTTTATGGGACGAAATAACCTGTTTTGCTTTCTCGATAATCGGCTGTAAATCTCTCATTCCGGTTCCTTTCTGCGCGGTCATGCCGCGAATGTATGATATCTGACCACAACTTCACTGTCCGACAGAAACTGCGATCCCGCGCCGAAACTCTCCAGTCCGTCGATCGTAATCCCTTCCGTATCACCCTCCGAATGGATAAAGCCGAAGACCAGATCCCCCAGCGCTTCCGTCCGGATATTGGTGAATCCCGCTGCCTTCAGTGTCTCGACAACATCGTTCACATTCATCCCGATGCAGCTGCCCGCAGAGATCCCCGGCGTGATAAAACGCGCGCCTGTCTCCGCATAGGTCTCATAGGACTGCATCTTGTCTTTATATTCCTGATAATCAAGGTTCAGAACCGTATACCGGTCATGAACCGATTTGTAATCCGTTTTTAACTGTGCCAGCTCTTCCTGTGTCTTCTCAAGAGTCTGCGTTGTCTCTGCCAGTTCCTGCTTCAGCCCGGCCTTCTCTGAATTTGCCTTTGCAAGAGCATTCTCTGTCTGCTTCAGTCTGGCCGCCGTTTCCTCATATAACGCTTTATACGCGTCAGCCGCCTCGTTTGGCGTATCGTTCGGCGATGTCTGAATTGTTGCTTCGGTCTTCCCGCAGCCGGAAAACGCAGCCGCGCCGCAGATCATACACAAAGCCAGAACCACCGCAAACACCTTATAGGACCGTTTTTTCAACTACCATTCCTCCTCGCATATAATTCTGATAATCTGACTATAACCCAGGTGAGGTCATCTGTCAAGTAACCGATTTGTGAACGTTTTTACAGAATGCTTCGCATATATTCCGCGGATCTGCGGATGCCCTCCAGCTGATCCTGCAGTCCGTAATGCTCGATGACGTAAAAATCGTCATAAGCGCGGGCTTTCTCCTTATCGACGATCGCCCGGATCGGGATATAGCCCTCTCCGACCGCGCATGCCGCGATGTATTTGCGCAGATCCGTATCCGGCGCGGAAGCGTTGACCGCCCGATCCTTGCAATGAATATGGCTGATATAAGGCAGCAGAACCTCATAGGCCTTGAGCACATCTTCGCTGCTGTAGGCAAAATTGCCGGTATCGAGCGCGAAATGCAGTCCGGGGACATTTTTCATGAACCACAGATTCTCATACAGCATCGCTGTCGGCGAGGTCCAGTTGTCGAAATCCTCGACCACGATCCGGATACCATATGGCTCCGCCGCGCGGCAGAAAGTCTCAAGCCCTTTCTGAACCCGGCGGATCGCGTCGCTTCTCTCCATCCACTCCGCTGTCTCCGCGTAGGACCAGTGCCGGGCGTTGATCTCGCGGGCGTCTTCTTCGCTTAAAAATCCAGCGACGATCAGCATCGTAATGCTGCCGGCCTTATGCGCCATCTCCATGACCGCCTGCGCTTCCTCCTCCAGACTGGCATATGAGCCGGCGGAACCGCCCGTCCCGCCCGGAAACTTTACGAAATCATGCTTGTGGCAGATTCCGCTGATTGCAAGCCCCACGTCCGCGAGCATCGGCAGCACACTGTCCGCAGACTCCGCCAGTGTCGCGGAATTGATCTCCACCGCGGATATGCCCCATTCTGCGCAGCGCTTCAGGATCTGCGGTACTGGGACTTCCGCGTCTTTTTCCCGCGTCTGCCTCTCCGCCTCCAGAATATGATCATAGAAAACCGACAGATTTTTCATCGTTCATCCCTCCCGATATAAAGGAACGCAGGCTGCCCGACCGAAAGCAGTGCAGCCTGCGAATGTTTCAATCGTGCTGTGTTGTCAGATCAGCCGATCTTACGCTTCGTCCGGAGCGTAGAGATTGGTCAGCTTCTGCAGATGCGCGTACTTGGCCTCAGCTTCGCCCTGGTTCTTGGCGAACAGCTTAGCGGCACGGTCCGGATTGGCCTTCTGCAGTGAAGAATAACGAACCTCACCCATCAGGAATTCCTTATAATCTCCGGTCGGAGCCTTGCTGTCCAGCGTGAACGGGTTCTTGCCCTCTTCCGCCTTACGAGGATCGAAGCGGAAGTTGTTCCAGTAACCGCTCTCAACAGCGAGCTTCTCTTCGGTCTGAGACTTGCTCATGCCCTTGCGGATACCATGGTTGATGCACGGAGCGTAAGCAATGATCAGAGACGGTCCCGGATAGCTCTCCGCTTCCTGGAAGGCCTTGAGGCACTGTGCGTAATCCGCGCCCATGGAAACCTGTGCGACATAAACGTATCCATAGCTCATCATGATAGCGGCAAGATCCTTCTTCTTGGTCTCCTTACCGGCAGCCGCGAACTGAGCGATCGCGCCGGTCGGGGTAGCCTTGGAGGACTGTCCGCCTGTATTGGAATAAACCTCGGTGTCGAAGACCAGAACGTTGACATCCTGTCCGGAAGCCAGTACGTGATCCAGTCCGCCGAAACCGATATCATAGGACCATCCGTCACCGCCGAGGATCCACTGGCTCTTCTTCGCCAGGAAGTCCTTATTGGCAACCAGATCCTTGCAGTCCGCGTCATCGCAATCCGCGATAGCAGCGACCAGCTTATCGGTAGCGGTGCCGTTCAGAGCGCCGATGCCGAAGGTATCCAGCCACTCCTTGGCGGCAACCTTGACTTCGTCAGAAGCGCCTTCCTTAGCGAGGAGAGCTTCTACCTTGGTCTTGAGACCGTCACGCAGAGCGCGCTGTGCCAGGAACATACCGAAACCGAATTCCGCAGCGTCCTCGAACAGAGAGTTGGACCAAGCCGGACCCTGTCCCTTGCTGTTTACAGTATAAGGTGTGGACGGAGAGGAGTTGCCCCAGATAGAGGAGCATCCTGTCGCGTTCGCGATATACATACGGTTGCCGAACAGCTGAGTAGCAAGCTTCGCGTAAGGAGTCTCGCCGCAGCCTGCGCATGCGCCCGAGAACTCAAGCAGCGGTTTGTGGAACTGGCTGCCCTTTACGGTCGTGTCTTTGAACTTGGCCAGAACTTCCGGCTTCTCTTCCAGAGTCTGTGCATAGTCGAATACCTGCTGTCCATCGCGGGCATCGTCCAGACGAACCATGTTCAGAGCCTTCGCGCCCTTCTTGCCCGGGCATACATTCGCGCAGGATCCGCAGCCGGTGCAGTCCAGTACGGAAACGGTAACCGCGAAATAGTAACCAGGCATACCCATCATCGGAACCTTCTTGGTGTTGGCCGGAGCCTTGGCGGCTTCTTCCTCTGTCATAACAGCGGGACGAATCGCAGCATGCGGGCAGACATAAGAGCAGAAATTGCACTGGATGCAGTTAGCGGAATCCCATACAGGAACGCTGACCGCGATTCCGCGCTTCTCAAATGCTGAAGATCCGGACGGAGTGGAACCGTCTGCGTAAGGAACAAACGCGGATACAGGCAGGCTGTTTCCTTCCTGTGCGCTGACCTTGGTCTGAACATTGTTGACGAAATCAACAACATCCTGACGTGCGCCGGTAGCTACGTTGTAATCCAGCGGCTCGTCCTTGGCATCCTTCCAGCTCTCGGGAACCTGAACCTCAACGATCTGCTTGGCACCCTCTTCGATAGCTGCCCAGTTGGTACGGACAACATCGTCGCCCTTGCGGCCGTAGGTAGCCTTGGCAGCGTCCTTCAGCAGCTGGATCGCCTTTTCCTCAGGAATGATGTTGGCCAGCTTGAAGAAAGCAGACTGCAGGATCGTGTTGATACGGGTCGGGCCCATGCCGGTCTCGATACCGATCTTAACGCCATCGATGGTGTAGAACTTGATGTTGTGCTCGGCGATGAATCTCTTGACCTGTCCCGGAAGATGCTCTTCCAGTCCGGCTGCATCCCAGGCGCAGTTCAGCAGGAAGGTACCGCCGTCAACCAGCTCCTGAACCATGTTGTACTTGCGAACGTATGCCGGGTTATGGCATGCTACGAAGTTAGCCTTGTGGATCAGATAGGTGGACTTGATCGGCTTATGTCCGAAACGCAGATGGGACATGGTAACGCCGCCCGACTTCTTGGAGTCGTAATCAAAGTATGCCTGCGCATACATGTCGGTGTTGTCTCCGATAACCTTGATGGAGTTCTTGTTGGCGCCAACGGTACCGTCGGATCCAAGACCCCAGAACTTGCAGTTGATCGTGCCTTCCGGCGTGGTGATCAGCTCTTCGCCCAGAGGCAGAGACAGATTCGTAACATCATCGTTGATACCAACGGTGAAGCGCTTCTTGTCCTTGTTGTTGAATACGGCAACGATCTGAGTCGGGGTCGTATCCTTGGAACCAAGGCCGTAACGTCCGGACAGAACCGGGATCTGATCGAACTTGCTGCCCTTCAGAGCCGCGACAACGTCCAGATACAGAGGCTCGCCCAGAGAACCGGGCTCCTTGGTGCGGTCCAGAACGGAGATCTGCTGTACGGAATCCGGAATCGCGTCGATCAGAGCCTGCGCGCAGAACGGACGATACAGACGAACCTTGATCATACCGACCTTCTCACCCTTGCTTACCAGGTAATCAACGGTCTCCTCGATCGTGTCGTTAACAGAACCCATAGCGATGATAACATGCGTCGCGTCCGGAGCTCCATAGTAGTTGAACAGCTTATAATCGGTACCGATCTTCTCGTTGACCTTGTCCATGTATTCCTGAACAATGGCCGGCAGAGCATCGTAATAGCCGTTGGAAGCCTCACGGGCCTGGAAGAAGATATCAGGGTTCTGCGCAGAACCTCTCTGACACGGATGATTCGGATTCAGAGCGTTCTCACGGAAAGCCTTAACGGCATCCCAGTCAAGCATATCCGCCAGATCCTTGTAATCCCATGTCTCAACCTTCTGAATCTCATGAGAAGTACGGAATCCATCAAAGAAATTGATGAACGGAAGACGTCCCTTGATTGCTGCCAGATGCGCTACAGGAGTCAGATCCATAACTTCCTGAACGCCGCCCTCACACAGCATCGCGCATCCGGTCTGACGGCATGCGTATACGTCGGAATGGTCTCCGAAGATGGAGAGCGCGTGGCTTGCGATAGCACGGGCTGATACGTCGAATACCGCCGGGAGCTGCTCACCGGCGATCTTGTACATATTCGGAATCATCAGCAGCAGTCCCTGAGAAGCCGTAAAGGTCGTCGTCAGAGCACCTGCAGCAAGAGAACCGTGAACCGTACCGGCTGCACCGGCCTCGGACTGCATCTCCGTGATCTGAACCTCATGTCCGAAGACGTTGGTCCGTCCGGCTGTTGCCCACTCATCGGTTGCTTCCGCCATAACGGAGGAAGGAGTAATCGGATAGATCGCCGCTACATCGGTATACGCGTAGGAAACGTGAGCCGCTGCATGGTTACCATCCATTGTTTTCATGCTTCTTGCCATTGGTAACATCCTTTCTTTTCATAGGTCTACGCCTTGAAATTGTATTACATAGGATATCTTTTACCCCCACAGAAACAAAAGGTATCCCTCAGAACCTAACGATTAGTTTAGCATTATTCAGGAAAATTGTAAATACCCATAAGGCCGGATTTGCTTATTTTTTTGCCGGATTTTTGTCCGGGGCCGTCCAAGCGCCGGCTTAGCCTCCGTAGGTATAGATACGGATGGACTCGATGATCACGTCCTTGACCGGCTTGTCCAGATAGATCTCCGTCTGATCCTTGCCGTTTTTGATAATCGCCTCGTTGACTTCCTTCTCGCCGCAGGTCTTGACATTGGAGATCGCATCTACAATATCCATCCCCTCCACGACCTGTCCAAATACGGTATGGCAATACTGCTGGTAAGCCGCGTCCGGATACTTGACAACTCTCAGCTCGGACATCTGATAATCCAGATGCGGAACACCGCCGACCTGCTTATACTTGTCGATCTTCGCCTCGTCCAGGCGGTATTTCTTGTCTACTTCCATATTGAGGCGCTGATAGACCTCCACATCCTTATCGGCCCGGGTAACGATGAAAAACTGGCTCTTGTTCGTATTGGTCCCGGAATTGGCCATGCAAAGCGCTCCGCGATAGGTGGAAAGGTACGGGCACAGCTCGTCTTCAAAGGTTCCTCCCCAGATGCTGTCGCCGCCGTAGCCCGTCCCGTCCGGGTCTCCGGACTGGATCATGAAATCCGCGATGACGCGGTGGAAAATCACGCCGTCATAATAGCCTTCCTGAGCATGCGTGACAAAATTCTCCACGGCCTTAGGCGCTTCCTTGGGGAACAGACGGACCACGATCGTCCCCATATTCGTGGTGAATTCCGCCATCGTGTCGCCTTTCTCCGGCGCCGCGAACTGCTTCTCATACGCGCTCGCGTCATAATGACGGTAAAGCGTTGAGTCGTCGCAGCCCGCGAACATCGTCGCCGCCAGTACGATAACGGCAAAAAGCGCTGTTATTCTTTTCATTTTACTTACCCTCCTTCAGTGCTTCGTGGATCACGGCCAGAACACGCTGTGTACCGGATCCGGCGGGATCCTCCGCCATCTTCTGTCTGTATTTCTCTCTGTTCTCATAGGCCTCGCTGACCTTCGCGAGGATCGTATCATCAGTCATATTCTCCTGCTCCAGTACAATGCTGAAGCCCTTCTTCTCAAAGGACTGCGCGTTCAGGATCTGATCACCCCGGCTTGCCGCCTTGGGCAGCGGGACAAGGACGTTCGGAAGATGCAGCGCCAGAATCTCCGCCAGCGAATTCGCTCCAGCGCGGCACAGCGTCACGTCCGCCGCCGCGTAGAGATGCGGCATTTCTTCGTTGGCGTATTCGATCTGGCAATATCCCTCCTGCCCGGACAGGGACAGATCCGCGTTGCCTCTCCCGCACAGATGTGCGATCTGAAAGCGCGGCAAAAGCTTGGGCAGCGCTTTGCGTACGCCTTCGTTGAGCGCCTGCGCGCCGGAACTGCCGCCCATGACGAGCAGCACCGGTTTATCAGCGGTAAAACCGCAGATCTCAAGACCTTCTTCCCGCGAGCCGCGCAGAAGCTCATCGCGGATCGGCGTGCCGGTATAGACGCCTTTCTCCTTGGATACGTACGCGAGCGCTTCCTGGAAGTTGACGCAGATCTTCTCGGCATACGGAGTCGAGAGCTTATTGGCAAGCCCCGGCGTCAGATCCGATTCGTGGCAGACGACCGGAATGTGCAGCTTATGCGCGGCATACACGACCGGCACGCTGACAAAGCCGCCCTTGGAGAAAACAACATCCGGCTGCATCTGCTTCAGGAGTTTTTTCGCCTGGGTGATTCCATGGATGACGTGAAAAGGCATCAGCAGATTCTTGGGTGTCAGATACCGGTGAAGCCTTGCCGTATCAATGCCGTAATAAGGGATCCCCAGCGGCTCGATCAGATTCTTCTCCATGCCGCCTACACTGCCGATATAACGGATGTCCGCGCCTTCTTCCTTCAAATAGGGGATCAGCGCCATGTTGGGCGTAACGTGTCCGCCGGTGCCCCCACCCGTCAGGACGATCCTGTATGATGCGCTCATGGTAGATGCACTCATCTTCACTCCGCTCATTGCTGGTCCTTCAGCGCGGCCGCGATCGCGGCGACTGCGGTATGCGTCTCAGCCTGTTCCGGATGCAGCTGCCGCCAGGTCGGGATGATTCCGTCGCCATAATAACGCGGAATGACGTGCATATGGAAATGCATGACTGACTGTCCGGCCGCTTCGCCGTTATTCTGAATCACATTGATGCCGTCCGGCTTAAGCGCAGCTTTCATCGCGATCACGGTCCTGCGGACAACCTTCATGACCTCGGC
>CACZPA010000087.1 GCA_902782895.1 uncultured Eubacteriales bacterium | reverse complement strand
GGCCTGCCAGAGGCGCAGCGTATTGACGGTCTTGCTGTCATAGCCGGAGATCAGCATATCATGCGGAACGGCAAGTACGGTATCATAACCGGTATGAACGATCTGCAGACGGTTCTCTTTCCAGACTTCTTTGACTTCTCCGCCGAAGTGGATCTCAACGGATTCACTGGGCTTGGCGACGAGCCAGCTCTGTCCGGATTCCAGCCAGTTGTCCGGCAGCTCGATCTGCTGACCGTCAACGATGCGCTGACGGAACAGACCGTATTCATACAGGATACTGAAACCGGTCGCGGGCAGATTCAGTGTGGACAGCGCGTCCATATAGCTGGCCGCAAGTCTGCCGAGACCGCCGTTTCCAAGCGCCGCGTCCTGTTCCTCATTGTAATACAGATCATCCAGAGAGGTACCTAATGTCTCCAGAGCACTCTCAAATTCTTCGGTGAGGCCAAGATTGAAAACATTGTTGCGCAGGGAACGGCCCAGCAGGAACTCCATCGAGAAATAATACACCTGCTTGGATCCTTTCTTACGGATCTTGTCCTGCGTTTCAACCCATTTGTCCATCAGCAGATCACGGATCACAAGTGCGGTCGCGTGATACAGCTGTTCTCTGTTCGCTTCCTGAAGATCTCTGCCAAAGTGTCGTATCAGCTTACTCTGGAGCAGGCTCAGTATCTCATCTTTTGTCATATTAATCCTCTTTCTCTTCTTGTCTTGTCTGTAGTGTTAACGTCTTCCAGTGATCTTGCGGTAAAGCGCGGTATACTCTTTGGCCGGCTTCTTCCAGCTGTAATCGCCGCTCATCGCGTTGTGCATCAGCTTCAGCCATGCCTCTTTGTCTTTGTATAAGGCCTCGGCCTCCCGGATCACATAGAGCATATCGTCCGCGTTATAGTTGGCAAAAGTGAATCCGTTGCCTTCTCCTTCGTAATACGGATGCACGGTGTCCTTGAGACCGCCCGTCTCTCTGACGACCGGAATCGTGCCGTAGCGCATCGCGATCATCTGCGAAAGTCCGCAGGGCTCGCTCTTGCTCGGCATCAGGAAGATATCCGCGCCGGCATAGATCTTCTGTGCCAGATCCGCGTTGAAAGTGATATTAGCGGAGACCTTGGCAGGATATTCATTCTGCGCCTGACGGAACATCTCTTCATACTGATAGTCGCCTGTGCCAAGCACAACCAGCTGCATATCGTCGCCCAGCAGCGAATTCATCGCATAGCGGACAAGATCCAGTCCCTTATGGTCTACAAGACGGGTAATCATCGCGATTACCGGAACGTCTTCACGGACAGGAAGTCCAAGAAGCTTCTGCAGGCTGGCCTTGTTGACGGCTTTCTTACCGGGATAACGCGCCGTATAGTTCGCGAAAATGCGCGGATCCTTATGCGGATCATAGACTTCGGTATCGATACCGTTGATGATACCGGATACCTTGTCCTTCTCCTGACGGAGCATCCACTGCATACCGTGTCCGTAGAAATCATACTGGATCTCCTGCGCGTAGGTCGGGCTGACCGTCGATACCCATGAGGAGGAAACGATCGCGGCCTTCATCAGATTGACATTGCCGTCAAACTGCAGCCAGCCGTTGTCGTATTTGTCACGGGACATACCGAAGACATATTCCAGAACGTCCGGTCCGAAAATCCCCTGATACTGGATATTATGGATCGTAAACAGGACGCGCAGATCCTTGCAGCAAGGCACTTCGTTCCGGTAGAATTCCTCCAGAAATACGGGAATCAGAGCGGTCTGCCAGTCGTTGCAGTGCAGGACGTCAGGCTGGAAATCGATATGCTGCAGGATCTCCAGAACGGCCTTACTGAAGAACGCGAAACGCTCCGCGTCATCAAAGTAGCCGTACAGGCCTTTGCGGCCGAAATAATACTTATTGTCCAGGAAATAATAGGTTACACCGTCCGCCTCCGCGGTAAAGATACCGCAGTACTGCGTTCTCCAGGCAAGAGGAACCCAGACGACCTTCAGGAAGGTCATCTGATCCTTAAGTCCGGACGGAATATCCTGATACAGAGGAAGAATAACACGGGCATCGACTCCCTGCTTTACAAGCGCTTTCGGAAGCGCGCCGGCGACATCGCCGAGACCTCCGGACTTGATAAAGGGAGCCGCCTCCGATGCGGCAAATAAAACTTTCATAAAAATACCTCCTTCAGACACAATAAGAACATGTCTGCAGTCTGATGAATTGGAAATGAATCTGAATTATACGAGACTGCCCTTGGAAAGAACAGTCGGGAATTTCTGATAGCCGAACAGCTTGCGGTTCTGACGGATCACAACGTCCTTATCCGCGATGACATAATTGATCTGGCTTCCGGTCTGGATCTCGGTATCCTGCATCAGAATCGAATTCTGCACTACAGCTCCCTTACGGACATGTACGCCGCGGGAAAGGATACTGTTCTCAACCGTTCCTTCGATAATGCATCCGTCCGCGATCAGCGAATTGGATACGCAGCTGTCATTGCGGTATTCGGTCGGGACTTCGTCACGGATCTTGGTGTAGATGCTGTTATTGTCCACAAACAGATCTCGTCTTACGTCATCCTTCAGAAGCTCCATGTTGCTGTCGAAATAAGATGAGATAGACGTAATGATGCTGAAGTAGTTCTTGCACTCGAATCCGTAGATCTTGAGATCGTTCAGATGCGCCTGCAGGACATCTCTGCGGAATCCGTACAGATTATGGCTGCTGCACTGCTGGATCAGGGACTCGAGCAGAGATTTCTTCAGAATAACAGTGCCGACAGCCAGGTTGTTGCGGTCCGTAGCGGGGTTGATCGTTACGTCCGTAACCTTCTCATCCTCGTCCAGAGACAGGAAGCAGAACTGGCTGTAGGACTCGTTCGTGAAGTTGCCCTTCTTATACAGAAGCGTAATATCCGCGCCCTTCTCGATATGCTGCTGGAGCATATCATCGAAGGTCATATTGGTGATCATATCGGCGTCCGTCATCAGAACGTATTCCTCGGAAGAACGGCGGATAAAATTGGTGATGTTGGCAAGGGCCTCCATCCGTCCGCGGTAATTGGCGCCATAGTTGACAGACGCGGGGTTGGAGAACGGCGGCAGGATATAGAGACCGCCCTTCTTACGGGCAAGATCCCATTCCTTACCGGATCCGACGTGGTCCATCAGGGAAGAATAGTTGGTCCGGGTGATCATGCCGATCTTGGTGATTCCGGAATTGACCATACTGGAAAGGATGAAATCAACGATCCTGTAACGTCCGCCGAATGGAATCGACGCGATGGAACGAAGCTGTGTCAGAGCTTTCAGATCTTCCTCGTACTTGTAGGTGAAAATGATACCCAGTGTGTTCTTCATGATGCATCAGCTTCCTTTCGTACGTTTTCTCCAGCCATTACGCCGGGCTTAACACAGGCACCGGCTTCTACTTCAATATTCTCTCCGATTACGGCGATGCTGCCGGGCTCGCATTCTTCTTTAGCGGCTCCGATTACGGCTCCCTTGCCGATGACAGCACCCTGCGCGACGATCGAATAGCGGACGACCGCGCCTTCCTCAATAACGGCGTTCGGGAGAATAACACTGTCTTCTACAATTGCGTCCTTCGCGATATGAACTCCGTGGAAGATCACCGAATGGCTGACCTTGCCGGCGATCACGGCGCCTTCCGTAACGATGGAATTGTGGACCTCAGCGCCTGCAGCGATGTAATGCGGCTGCTCGTTGGGGTTGCGGGAATAGATTCTCCAGTCCGGATCGTTCAGCTTGATCGGGCTGTTCTCGCCGAGAAGCTCCATATTGGCTTCCCAGAGGGATTCGATCGTTCCGACGTCTTTCCAGTAATCCGCGAATTCATAAGCCATCAGGGTCTCGCCCGCGCCAAGCATCGCGGGAATGATGTTCTTACCGAAATCGTTCTCGGAATCCGGATTGGCTTCATCCTCTACCAGATACTTCTTCAGCTTGCTCCATGTGAAAACATAAATGCCCATGGAAGCCTTGGTTGACTTCGGATGCTTCGGCTTCTCTTCGAATTCATAGATGCGGTTGTTCTCGTCGGTATTCATAATGCCGAAACGGCTTGCTTCCTGCAGAGTAACATTCAGTACAGCGATCGTGCAGGCCGCTTCCTTCTCTTTGTGGTATTCCAGCATCTTGCTGTAATCCATTTTATAGATGTGGTCGCCGGACAGAATCACGACATAGTCCGGATCATAATTCTCGATAAACTGGATATTCTGATAGATCGCGTTCGCGGTACCCTTATACCACTCGCCTACTTTGCCATGCATATAGGGAGGAAGGATCGCGGCGCCGCCGAAATTACGGTCCAGATCCCAGGGATTGCCGTTGCCGATATAGGTATTAAGATCCAAAGGCATATACTGTGTCAGGACACCGACAGTATCGATGCCGGAATTGACACAGTTACTTAAAGGAAAATCGATGATTCTGTATTTTCCTCCAAACGGGACCGCAGGCTTTGCAATGTCTTTTGTCAAAACTCCGAGGCGGCTGCCCTGACCGCCTGCCAGCAGCATTGCGATGCATTCTTTTTTGAGCTTCATTTCAAAACCTCCTGACAGATGACATGATTACACATAATAAAAGATATACTGCCATTCATAAGCATATCATACTTCCTTTACAAATTCAAGGAAGGAAAGGCCTTTTTTCACAATTCACATACTTTGATCAGTTATTTGACGCATCCGGTATCGGAATTCCGGCGAAACGCAGGAATTCTTCTTCGGAATAGACCGGGATTCCCAGCGATTTAGCCTTTTTGTTCTTGCCGGAAGTGCTGTTTACGTCGTTATTTACAAGACAGAACGTTTTGCTGCTGACCGACCCGGAGACTTTACCGCCCATGTTGCGGATAATCTCCGTCAGCTCGTCCCTGTTCTCAAAATACTGCAGGCTGCCGGTGATTACGACGGTTTTGCCTGTAAGCGGTGTTGAAGCGGTATCTTCGGCAGGCGCGAGATCCAGAATGGAAAGGAGCTCCTCCGTAATGCGTCTGTTGTCCGCGTTCCGGAAATAGCTGTGAATCCGCTCTGCTCCGCGCTCCGCGAAACCCTCGATGGACGCGATCTCTTCGGGAGCGGCATCCATCAGCTTACGGATATCCTGCCCGAAAGCGCTGCCAAGTGTTCTTGCGTTAGCGGGTCCGACACCGGGGATGCCGATCGCCGCAAGCAGACGGTAAGCCTGCGTATGGCGGGACGTCTCGATCGATTCGATCAGATTGGCGGCCGATTTGTCGCCAAAGCCCTCCATCGCCGCGATTTCGCTCTCGTGCTCTTTAAGCCTGTACAGATCAGGAAATTCCGAAAGAAATCCGGCATCGATCATCCGGCCAAGCGTCGCTTCGGACAGACCGTCGATATTCATACACGGACGGGATACATAATGTGTGAAGGCCTGCAGGCTACGGGCAGGACAGTCCGGATTGGTGCAGACAAGCACACGCGCCTCATGATCCTGTACGATGGCTGTCTCTGCACCGCAGCGCGGACAGACCTCGGGGATATGCAGCGTGCCGGATCCGGTAAAATTCGCGCTGATCTGCGGAATGATCATGTTGGCTTTATAAACCTGAATTCTGTCACCGATCCCCAGACGCAGGCTCTCGATAATGCTCAGATTATGTACGGAAGCGCGCTGCACCGTGGTACCTTCCAGCTCGACCGGTTCAAAGACGGCGACCGGATTGATCAGTCCGGTGCGGGAGGTCTGCCATTCCACATCGATCAACGTTGTTTCGGCGGTCTCATCCATCCACTTGAAGGCCATCGAATCCCGCGGGAATTTGGCTGTCCGGCCAAGCGACGCGGAATATGAAATGCTGTCATACGTCAATACAAGCCCGTCAGACGGATAAGCAAACGACGCGATCCTTTCTTGATAGGATGCAATCGCGTTCAGAAGAGTCTCCTGCGTTACGGGGACATACTGTACGACCTCAAACCCCATGCCGGCAAGTCTTTCGAGTCCGGCGATTTTGGAATCGGAGTCAAAAGGCGCATCCCCTTCTGCCGGTTCGGATTCGATCAGTGTATACAGTATGCAATGGACATGCCGTGCGGCCGTTACACTGCTGTCGAGCTGCCGCACAGAGCCGCTGCAAAGATTGCGCGGGTTCTTGTACTGCTCCTCCGGCGGCAGTTTGCTGTTGATCTTCTCAAAGTCCGCATAGGAAATCACGGCTTCTCCGCGTACCGTCAGCCGTCCGTGGAAAGGAATGGACAACGGTAGTCCTTGAAAAGTCCGCGCGTTATCCGTGATCAGCTCTCCGATCTCCCCGTTGCCGCGGGTAACGGCCTGCGCAAGCGTCCCGTTCTCATAGGTCAGGACGACGGTCAGTCCGTCCATTTTCCAGGAAAGCTCACCTTTGTTGGAGCCAAGCCACGCGGCGAGCTCTTCTCTGCTTTTGGTCTTGTCGAGGGACAGCATGGGACGCGCGTGCGATACTTTAGGCAGTTCCGTCGATACCGTATATCCGACACGATGCGTCGGACTGCCGGACAGTACGATGCCGCTCTCTTTTTCCAGGGACTCCAGCTCATCATAGAGCGCGTCGTACTCATGATCGGACATGATCTCGCGCGCTTCCTGGTAATAAGCAAAAGAGGCCCTGTCCAGCAGAGCGATCAGTTCTTTCATCCGAGAGATATGTTCATTCTGCATGGCAGCGCCTCCTGCATGATTATTGTACTTTTTTAAGTCCGGCAAGACCCGCGAGGAGCTTTTTGGTGCCGACTCTGGTAAATGCGACGGTGACCTGTGTGTCCGCCGGAAGCTTCTCTACAGCCTCAACGACGCCAAGACCGAACTTCCTGTGCGTAACCTGATCGCCGACATTCCACTCCTCATCGGAGGCAGAGGCCTGTACGACGGGCTGATCCATCATTCTGCGGATTTCGTTCTGGCTGCTTTCAGACGTATACTGCTTGACGAATTTACGGGTCTGTCCGTAAACCGTTCTCGATGCGTCATTCTTCTGAATGATCTCGTTGCGTCCGCTCTCTTCTTCCTCTTTTACCTCGTCCGGGATTTCCTCCAGAAATCTGGATTCTTTGTTTTCTTCCTGCATTCCGTGATTCCTCCTGTATCTTGCGTGTGTCATGAATAACTGCTGCTGCGCGCGGGTGATCCCGACATAGCACAGCCGTCTTTCTTCCTGAATTTCATCTTCCCCCTCCTGAATGCTCATATAGCTGGGGAAAAGGCCTTCTTCCATGCCGGCCATAAAGACGACAGGGAATTCCAGTCCTTTAGCGCTGTGAAGGGTCATCAGGGAAACCGCGTCAGCGCTTTCGTCAAAATTATCGATCGCGGCGACCAGAGACAGCTCCTCAACGAGTCCGGAAAGTGACGGATCTTCCGAAGTTTCCTCATAGATGGAAATACGGTTTTTAAGCTCCTCCACATTTTCCTCGCGATCCGGGAAACGCTCCGGTTCATCGTTCATCAGATAGGTCATATAATCGATCCGGGTCAGGATGCTGTCCAGAATCTCTGTCAGCAGCACCTCAGGATCCGCGGCTTTATTCCGGTATTCCTCGATCATGTCGGCAAAATCGGTCAGCTTGGCGGCTGAACGTCCCATCTCTTCCGCGCTGTCGCGGATCTGCTCGATAAAGCCCTTGCCACTCTCGGCCATCTGCTGTGTCAGGATCTCCTGCGTACGGGCACCGATCCCGCGCTTCGGTACATTCAGGATTCTCTGGCCTGCCGCGTAATCATGGTCATTTGTGATCAGCCGCAGGTAACTGAGAAGATCCTTGATCTCTTTGCGCTGATAGAAGGGTACTCCCGCATAGAGCCTGTAGGGAATCGAATCCCGCAGCAGCGCTTCTTCCAGTGCTCTCGACTGCGCGTTCGTGCGGAAAAGGACCGCCATGGACCGATAAGGAATGCCTTTCCGATAGAGCTGCTGCATCTGTCCTGCAATATAACCGGCTTCTTCGTTCTCGGTTGTCGCTTCGTACACATGGATTCTGTCGCCTTCCGGATTGCCGGTCCAGAGCGTTTTCTCCTTGCGGCTCTGGTTGTTGCGGATCACTTCGTTGGCCGCGCGCAGGATCTTCTTGGTGGAACGGTAATTCTCCTCCAGGCGGATGACCGTGGCGTCCGGGAAATCCTTTTCAAAATCAAGGATATTCTGGATGTTCGCGCCGCGGAAACGGTAGATGGACTGATCGTCATCGCCGACGACACAGATATTGCGGTATTTCGCCGATAAAAGGCGGATCCACTGGTACTGTGCCGTATTGGTATCCTGATACTCGTCTACCATAATATATCGGAACTGCTCCTGATACTTGTCCAGAACATCCGGATGCTCCTTAAACAGGCGTACACACTGGGACAGAATATCGTCGAAGTCCATCGCCTGACTGCGCATCATTTCCTGACAGTATCTCCGGTACAGCTTCGCGAGGATCTCCTCGGCATAGTTGCCTTTTGCCTTGGCTTCGTATTCATCCGGGCCAATCATATGATTCTTTGAATGGCTGATGATATTCAGAACGAGTTTAGGCGGGAAATTGCGGTCGCTGACATTCAGATCCTTCAGGATCCGTTTGATCAGGGCTTTCTGATCCTCCGGATCATATACGGAGAAGTTGTGATCATATCCGATCCTGTCACCGTAGCGGCGAAGCATCCGCAGGCAGCAGGAATGGAAGGTTGAGATCCACGCGTCCTTAACGCTCTCTCCGGCAAGCCGGTCCGCGCGTTCACGCATCTCTCCCGCGGCCTTGTTGGTAAAAGTGATCGCAAGTATCCGATACGCGGGAACATGTACCTCCTCGATCAGATACGCGATACGGTTTGTAATGACACGCGTTTTGCCGCTGCCGGCTCCGGCCAGGATCAATACCGGACCTTCCGTCTGGAAAACGGCTTTGCGCTGCATGTCATTCAGCTGTTCAAATTTGTTCATCTAAAACTCCTGTGATACGCTCCGTGTTCAAAAAAAGGCCGGACACATATGCATCCGGCCCTCTATAGAGCGGATCTTATTCGGATTCTCTCGCTCTCTTCAGCTCCGAACGTGCAATGTGCAGAGGAATATTCAGCAGCAGACCGGCGGCGACGCGAAGGATAAGCATCGCAAAGTTCAGCAGTACAGGAACTGCATAGTCTCCTGCCAGTACCATCGGGAACGCCATGACAATGTTGAGTACGATCAGAATATAATTGATTACGATAACAAACAGCGGCAGATTGTGCTTCGGCATCTCACCGGCAGCAAAAACGCGCTCTGCGGATTTGACCATACGGATGGATTTGATGAAATAAATCAGTCCGAGGATCTCGATGATAAGCCAGCAGGTCTGCAGAATCAGAACGGTCCAGACTTCCGCCGAGAGCTTGACACCTGCAAGGAGCGCTCTGACAGAGGTATAGATCGCGTAGCCGCATCCAAGCATAGTAAGGATCCAGAAGACCATATAGATGATCATACCGGCCTTGAGAGGAGTAAGACCAACGTCTTCATCACCGGGCATCTCGTGTCTGCGGGCACGGATGGAATACATGCACAGACCAATCGCGTACAGAATCATGGGCAACGTAATCAGAACCGTCATAACGATTACGGACCAGTACATGAAATTCTGAATATCGATACCGAGGAAGCTTGCCGGAAGCGCAATGCCGGCCTGCTTGCTCATCTGTGCCATAAGCTGCTGAACCTGCGGCCAGGAATGTGTCCAGAGCAGGATCGGATTTACCAGAGCGTACAGTACCGTAATTCCTAAAAGAATCGCGCCGATCAAAACGGCAACAGAAGATCCGTTCTTCTGGAAAATGGTGAAAGCCTTGCTGACACCGGGCATTGCAAAAGGCTCCAGTTCAAGCCCCGCGTTCGGATCCGTAAAGGAATCGACAGGAACGCTTGCGGAAAGGTCGGAGATCGTGTCGAATTTCTCAACCTTTTCCTCTGTTACGGGAGTCTCCGGAACAGGCTCGTACGGTGTGGTTTGCTGCTGGAATCCGTATGTCGGCTCGG
>CACZPA010000086.1 GCA_902782895.1 uncultured Eubacteriales bacterium | reverse complement strand
ACCGGAGGAATTCTACGGCAGTGGCAGGAAATACAAAGTGCTGTGGCTTCTGCACGGTACATTCGGCGATCATTCCGACTGGATCCGCAAGAGCCGGATTGAGCTCTTTGCCTGTGAAAGGGATCTTGTGGTCGTGATGCCCAGCGGCCTGAACGCAAACTACGCCAACTGGGAGAATTTCAGCATCGGTTACAATATGTACGATTATTTCTTTGAAGAGCTGATGCCTTTGATCTACGGTTGGTTCCCGGTCTCACGCAAAAGAGAGGACAACTTTGTCGCAGGTCTGTCCATGGGTGGACGCGGGACTTGCGTATACGCGTTCAACCGGCCGGAGCTTTTTGGCGGCGCGGCAATCCTGTCGGCGGCTCCAAGGGATGTCGCGTGGGATAAGGCACAGAATCCGGGATTCTTTAAGCGGACGCAGGGAAGCATAGATAACCGCGGCGGACTGGAAGCATATCTCGCTTCTTACGAGAACACCTGGCGTGTACTGGACGAAGCTGTAAAGAACGGCATCGATCTGCCGAAGCTCTATTTCGCCTGCGGCAAGGATGACGGGCTCTATCCCGGCTTCCTGCATTTTAAGGAACACGCGGAAGAGATTAAACTGCCGGCCAAATTCGAGGAGATTCCCGGTTACAAGCATGAATGGCGCTTCTGGGATCTGACGATCGAGAAGGCACTGGATTATTTCGGAATCTGACAACATCCGGCAGAGAAAGGGGATTGATTTATAATGATTTTTGAACAGGGAGACCGCATTGTATTTGCGGGAGATTCCGTCACGGATATGGGCTCTGCCCAACCGGTCGGAGAGGGGCTTTTTGACAATGTCGGCAGAAGCTATGTCCGCATAGTGGAAAATATGTTATCCGCTGTCTATCCGGAGGTCAATCTGCGCATAACAAATTCAGGCATTAGCGGCAATACAAGCCGTGATCTGCTCGAGCGTTTTGATCGGGATGTTGTGGCGCTGAATCCGGATTGGGTTTCGATCTGTATCGGGATCAACGATGTATGGCGCCAGTTCGATACGCCGGCCATGTTCGACGCGCAGGTCATGCCGGACGAGTATGAGAGCAATATTGAGAAAATGATTCTTGCGGTAAAGGACAAGGTCAAAGGGGTTTTCATCCTGTCGCCCTATTATATGGAACCCAATGAAAACGATACTATGCGGGCACGCATGGATGAGTATGTGGCAATCTGCCGCAGACTGGCGGAAAAGCATGACTGCGTATTTGTGGATTTTCAGAAACTGTACGCAAATTACTGCAAGGTCCGGCATTCCACGTATATCGCCTGGGACAGAGTACATCCCAATCAGATCGGCGCTACGCTGATGGCACGGGAATTCCTCTCTCACTGCGGATTTGATTACGAACATAAGGGATTCTGACAGCTTTTTTGTAAATAGTCAGGAATTCAGAAATCATTGCCGGACGGATAGAAAGGGAGGAAGACGAATGCGTATCGGAATCGGTTATGATGTGCACAGGCTTACCGAGGGCAGGAAGCTGATCCTCGGAGGTGTGGAAATACCATATGTAAAAGGACTGGACGGACATTCTGACGCGGACGTTCTTATACACGCACTGATGGACGCGCTTCTTGGAGCAATCGGACAAGGGGATATCGGGAAATGGTTCCCGGACAAGGATCCGAAATATAAGAATATTGACAGTCTGCTCCTGCTGGATGAAGTCATGCAAAAAGTAACCTCGGCCGGATACAGGATCGGGAACGTGGACGTAGTTGTAATCGCCCAGCAGCCCAGGTTAGGCCCGCATTTCCCTGCGATGAAGCAAAAACTGGCTCAGCATATGGCGTGTGGTGAGGACCGCGTCAATTTGAAGGCAACGACAGAAGAGCATCTTGGCTTTACCGGCAGAGGAGAAGGGATTGCCGCAGAAGCTGTCTGTCTGCTGGAAGAAATCTGAACTATTAGATCAGACGGGACGGCGGACTTAATATGTCTCAGGGACCTTGGACAGAGCATCAAGTGAGCGAAGGGATATTGCTTCGCACAGGTGCTCTGTTTTTATTTCCTTGCTGTCGGCAAGGTCCGCGATGGTGCGGGCGGTTTTGAGTATCCGGTGATAACCTCTGGCACTAAGCTGATATACTTTATATGCCTGCCGCATGATCTCTTCTCCGGCAGAATCCAGCACACAGAAATCCTGGATTCGTTCGGGAGGAATCTCCCCGTTGCAGGAAAACTCCAGTCCTCGGTAGCGTTCCTCCTGAATGCCGCACGCGTGTTCCACCTGATCGGCAAGCGATGTGGAGACCGGATCCGGAGCTTTGCTCAGCGCCTCGTAATCCGGCACGTCCATATGAATTCCGATATCGATACGATCAAAAAGAGGACTCTGCAGAGCTTTCAGATAATGGCGGATCTCACCCGGAGTGCATTGACATCGGGTACGGTCCGGATAATAGCCGCAGGGACATGGATTCATGCTTGCAATAAAGACAAAATGTGCGGGCAGCTCGACGGATTGGCCGGTCCGGTCGATCTCTATGCGATGGTTTTCTAACGGCTGCCGTAAAGATTCCAAGGTAAAACGTGAGAATTCAGCGATTTCGTCCATGAAAAGAACACCCTTGTGTGCAAGAGTGACCTCGCCCGCCTTGATCGGATAACGGCCACCGACCAGCGTATACGGTGAAATGGTGTGATGCGGAGCGCGGAATGGCCGGGACAGGGGCATATCGAGGCCCATGCTGTTGTAAATCGCGGCGACTTCCAGAAATTCATCATCCCGCAGGGGAGGCAGCAGAGAAAGCAATGCTCTTGCGGCCATTGTCTTACCAGTGCCGGGAGGTCCCCACAAAAGGACAGAATGATGCCCGGCAGCCGCAATTGTGAGTGCCCGTTGCACCTCCGGCTGACCGCGGATTGCAAGGAGCGGAGAAATGTCCCGCTTAATGGACATGGGGCTGTGATATGGACATGGCTCGATGGTATACTTCCCCTGCAGATAGGCGGCGGCTTCCGATAAGGTATGAATCCCGATGACATCTATCCCGGAAACATAAGAAGCGTCTGCCGCGTTCTCAGCAGGCAGCAGAATTCTCTTCAGTCCCATGGATCTGGCACAAAGCGCCATCACAAGAGTGCCCGGTACTGGGCGCAGCTCGCCGTTCAGGGAAAGCTCACCCGCAAGCAGGGACTCGGAGAGCAGGCTGCCCGGCCCGGACGGAATAGAATCTTCTGAAGCCAGAATGCTGACTGCTATCGGAAAATCAAAAGAAGCGCCTTCTTTGCGGATATGAGCCGGTGCAAGATTGACGGTGATCCTTTTCGCAGGAAACGGAAATCCGCATCCAAGAAGGGCTGACCGGATGCGTTCTTTGGATTCCCGGACGGTGTTGCCGGGGAGTCCGACAATACTGAAATACGGCATCCCGTTGTACAGAGTAGTCTCAACGGTCGTCGGAATGCCTTTAGCTGCCTGCTGTGTACAGGTGTATAACGTACAGAACATATGAACACTTCTTTCTATAGTATCGTGACTGCTTCGCGATCAGAAACAGGACGCTGACACCTTTATTATCGCACGTCGTTTTTAAATGGCTGGTTATTTTAAAAAGTTTTCTCAAAAATATTTTTGTCAGTGCTATATACAAATCTGAAAGCCTCAGTTATAATAATTGGACAAGATTACCTCCGCAGCAAGAACAGGATGCTGACAAATCCGTTCACAGAGAGCGAGGGATAATCATGTACTGTACAGAGGATCTGCAATGGATCTGGCTATGCAGTGTGCCAGGCATCGGACCGGTTAAGCGCGGCTTTCTGCTGCAGCAGTTCGGTACAATCGGACAGATTTATAACGCCTCCCGACAGGATTATCTGCGGGAGCGGTTTTCAGATAAAGAAGCAGACGACCTATGCGAGGCTAAGGATTTGGAGATGCTTCGGATACAGGCCGAAAGATGGCTTAATAAGGGCATTTCCGTCATAACACCGGCATCACCTGCGTTTCCCAAAAGTCTGCTTCGGGCAGATCCGCCGGTTTTTCTGATGTATGTGAAAGGCGAAGCTTCTTTGCTGCAGCATCGGAATATCGGAATCGTTGGTTCACGCAAATGTACCAGTTACGGTTCTGCGGCAGCCCGTTATCTGGCCGGGAATCTTGCCCGGTTTGGGTACGGAATCGTCAGCGGTATGGCCTACGGCATCGATGCGTGTGCAGGACGGGGCGCGTTGGACGCGGCCGGGAGTACGATAGCCGTTCTCGGCTGCGGAGTGGATATATGTTATCCACAGAGTAATCGCAATCTGTATCGTAAGATCGGAGAGCGGGGACTTATTGTGTCCGAGTATCCTCCGGGGACGAAGCCTCTTTCCGGGTTCTTTCCAATGCGGAACCGTATCATAGCGGCCTTGTCGCAGGCGGTTGTTATCGTTGAAGCGGCAGAGAGAAGCGGCGCGCTGATTACGGTCAGTATCGCGGCGGATAACGGGACACCGGTTATGGTGGTTCCGGGACCGATTTTTTCCGAGACATCAAAAGGAACGAATCTGTTGATCCGCGACGGAGCGGAGCTGGTTCTCCGTTGGGAGGATATACCGATCGCTCTCGGCGATATGGATCCGGAGATCATCCGTTCAGGAGCGGATCGGCAGGATGGCGGCAAGAATATCGCTCCCTCTTTTCCGGATGATACAGCAAAACGGATCTGGGAATGTGTGAGCTGGGAGTCCCGCAGCACCGCTGACATTATTCGGGAATCCGGGTTGCCGCCGCAGAAGGTTCTCCCGGTTTTAACGATGTTTGAATTGCAGGGTTATATCGAGACCCTGCCTAATAAAGATATCATCAGATTAAGATAAGAGAGGTTTTTGTATGGCAAAGAATCTTGTGATTGTGGAATCCCCGGCTAAGGCGAAGACGATCCAGAAGTTCCTGGGATCAACGTATAAAGTCATCGCTTCCAACGGACATATCCGGGACCTTCCCAAGAGCGAGCTGGGGATTGACGTAGCGCACGGGTTTGAACCGAAGTATATCACGATTCGCGGCAAGGGAGAGCTTGTGAGCAATCTTAAGAAAGAAACAAAGAAGGTCGAGCGAATCTATCTCGCAACGGACCCGGATCGTGAAGGCGAGGCGATTTCCTGGCATCTGATGAGTGCTCTGGGCTTGGATAAATCCAATACCAGACGGGT
>CACZPA010000085.1 GCA_902782895.1 uncultured Eubacteriales bacterium | reverse complement strand
GTATCTTGTTGATTGGTCATCTTCTATTATACCTAAAGGTTGAGCTTTTGGCTCTTTTGTTTTTACACCATTATAAGGGCATTATCGGGGACAGTTTTCTCCGAGCAGAACAAAACGCGAAAATGGAAACTTTTTCTGTATCTGGATGGCGGGCATAAGACATTGACGGCGGCAAGAGGCCTACAGGCTACTGGTATGCGGGAGACCACCTCAAAACATAAGAAAAAAGGGACCGAGCAAAACGATTCTTCGTTTTCTCGGTCCCGATTTATTAGGTTCCGGCCCTCCCACCAATACAACTCTGCAGCGCAGGGATCGCGTTCAGGGATTCGAACGCTCCGTAAGCCCCTTACTCCAGCGCCTTTCCGGTCAGCAGTTCGTAGCCTTCCAGGTACTTGTCGATCGTCTTCTGCGCGATGTCCTCCGGAAGCTGCCAGTCATGCTCGCCTTCGTGGCTCTTGAGCCAGTCGCGGGCAAACTGCTTGTCGAAGGACGGCTGGCTGTGGCCGGGCTCGTAGCCTTCGGCGGGCCAGAAGCGGGAGCTGTCAGGCGTCAGCATCTCGTCGCCGAGGACGATGTTGCCGGCCTCGTCCAGACCGAACTCAAACTTGGTATCGGCGATGATGATGCCGCGGGTCAGCGCGTAATCCGCGCAACGTTTATAGAGCGCGATCGTGTAGTCGCGGATCTGCTCGGCGTAATCCTGGCCATGTCCCGGGAAGGCCTTCTCCAGGACCTCAACGCTGCGCTCGAAGGAGATGTTCTCGTCGTGATCGCCGATTTCCGCCTTGGTGGACGGGGTGTAGATCGGCTCGGGCAGCTTGTCGGACTCACGCAGGCCCTCAGGAAGGGTGATGCCGCAGACCTTTCCGGTCTTCTGATAGCTGGCCCAGCCGCTTCCGGTGATGTATCCGCGGACGATGCACTCGATCGGGATCATCGTCAGCTTGCGGCACATCATGGAATTGCCG
Organism: uncultured Eubacteriales bacterium; assembly: GCA_902782895.1. Taxonomy (GTDB): domain Bacteria; phylum Bacillota; class Clostridia; order Lachnospirales; family Bianqueaceae; genus RUG12817. Next base: position 3,903 of record CACZPA010000085.1, on the reverse strand, counting down.
GTGTATTCCGGCTTGCGGAAGAACTCCGGCATGTCGTTCACGTCGGTGGAAATCATATGGTTGGGCACGATATCGGACGTCATGTCAAACCAGAAGCGGGACATCTGGGTCAGGACCGTGCCCTTCTTGCGGATCGTGTTCTTGAGGATCACGTCAAAACAGCTGATGCGGTCGGTCGCGACCATGATCAGACTGTCGCCGTTGTCATAGATCTCGCGGACCTTGCCTTCTTTAATCGGTTTTAATTCTGTACTCATAAATACCTCACTATGAATGTGGAATGGGTGGATAGAGTAGCGTCGGACGCCGAAAAGCGGCAGATGTTCACGCCCCCGGACCGACCGTATCCAGTATAGCGGTTTTTGCGGAAAACGGCAAGAGGGAAAGATGTTTTTTGATTATAAAATGATTGAGTGAAAAGGCAGATTATGGTATAATCGGAGCAAACAAGATAAAGAAGATAAAGGAGAATATACATATATGAAACTTGGAATCATCGGACTTCCGAATGTCGGAAAGAGCACGCTTTTTAACTGTATGACCAAGGCCGGCGCGCAGGCGGCCAACTATCCGTTCTGCACGATCGAGCCGAACGTGGGCATCGTTCCGGTGCCGGATCCGCGGCTGGACGTGCTGACGAAGATGTCCGACTCTGTAAAAACGACCCCGGCGGTGATCGAATTCGTCGACATCGCGGGACTTGTCAAGGGCGCGAGCAAGGGCGAGGGTCTGGGCAACCAGTTCCTGTCGCATATCCGCGAGGTTGACGCAATCATACACGTCGTTCGCTGTTTTGAGGACGACGACGTGATCCATGTGGACGGATCCGTCGACGCGATGCGTGATATCGACACGATCAATCTGGAGCTGATTTTCGCGGACATCGAGACGCTGGAGCGCCGCAAGGCCCGTACGGCCAAGGCGGTGCGCGGGGACAAATCTCTCGAGGCGGAGCTTGAAGTGATCGAGAAGGTGCGCGAGGTGCTGAACAACGGACAGCGCGCGAAGAGTCTGCAGCTGTCTGAGGAGGAGCAGAAGATCGTGGATTCGTTTGATCTGCTGACAGCCAAGCCCGTCATCTATGCCGCCAATGTGTCGGAGGACGACCTCGCGGACGACGGCGCGAACAATCCGCAGGTGCAGGCGGTCCGCAGGTTCGCGGCCGATCACGGCGAGCAGGTTTTCGTCGTCTGCGCCCGCATTGAAGAAGAGATCGCGATGCTCGACGATGACGAGAAGCAGGAATATCTCGAAGAGATGGGACTGACTTCGTCCGGCCTTGACCGCATGATCAAGGCAAGCTATGATCTGCTCGGGCTGATCAGCTATCTGACGACGGGACATGATGAGACACGTGCGTGGACGATTCGCAAGGGGACAAAAGCGCCGCAGGCCGCCGGCAAGATCCATTCGGATTTTGAGAGAGGCTTTATCCGCGCGGAGGTCGTGGCCTATGACGATCTGGTCGCCTGCGGGAGCAACGCGGCCGCCAAGGAGAAAGGACTTGTCCGCTCCGAGGGCAAGGAGTACGTCATGAAGGACGGTGACGTGGTCCTTTTCCGTTTCAACGTATAAGATTCGGTGTAACAACAGCAGTTAGCTGCATCAGCAATAAGTAACATCGGCAAGGAGGAACACACATGACAGATCAGGAGAGACAGGAATTTATGCAGAGCTGGCAGCTCTATCAGAAAAACGACAAAGTGGAGCGTTTTCGCCACCTGAATCCGTACTGCAAAAAGGGACAGATCCTTTTCACGGGATCGAGCCTGATGGAGCAGTTCCCGATCTATGAGTTTCTGCTGGACTATGACCTGCCGTATACGATCTATAACCGCGGCATCGGCGGCTACACGACGCCGGAGCTCGCGGCGCATCTGGAGGAGTGCGTCTTCCAGCTGGAGCCTAAGATTATCTTCATTAATATAGGTACAAACGATCTGAACGGTCCGGATTATGAGGAAGCCGGCCTGATCAGCCGTTACCGCGGCATTCTGGAGACGATCCGTGCACGCCTGCCCGAGGCGCGGATCATTCTGCTGGCGTATTATCCGGTCAATCCGGAGGTCGCGATCCCGCAGATGAAGGCTGTTTTTGAGTATCGGACCAACGCGCGGATCCTGTCCGCCAATAAGGCTGTCGAGCAGATGGCTAAAGAGCTCGGCCTCGAGTACATCGACCTGAACGGCGGACTGTATGACGAGAAAGGCAATCTGAACGCAGAGTACACGATCGAGGGTATGCACATGTACGCGAACGGCTATAAAACCGTGCTCGACAGGCTGATTCCGGTTCTGCAGAGCCTGTAAACGGCCAGGAAAGATTCTACAGGAAGGATTGGAGTTTGAATGGCGAATATTATCGATTATCTCGACTGGAGAGGTGATCTGAACTTCCGGAAGGCTCCCTTTAATGATGTCGATAACCTGATTCTGGCGGAGCTTGCCTATACCCGGATGGAGGATATCGTACCGGGGCCGGAGAGCGAGGAAACAGTCAGCATCGAGAAGCTGTGCGAGGAGTATGAACGCCTCGAGCACAGCGTGAAAGGCAACGCGAATAACGCTTTTCTGATGCTTGCGGCCGCGGCGGTCAGCGAGCGCTACCGGAACGTGCGGGTTGGCGGATACATGAATATCATCGACCCGAAACAGGAAATCCAGTTCAGCGCCTGCCGTTTTTTCCTCGACGACGGGACGGAATATGTGGCATTCCGCGGGACCGACGCGACGATCGTCGGCTGGCGGGAGGATTTTGCAACGACATATCTGACGGAGACGCCGGGACAGACCGCGGCGGTCCGATATCTGAACGCGAGCGCGGTCGGCAGCGACTGTTCTCTGCGCGTGGGCGGGCACTCCAAAGGCGGCAATCTGGCGGTCTACGCGGCGGCTTTCTGCGAGGAGAGTGTCCAGCGGCGGATTCTGACGGTGTATTCGAACGACGGTCCGGGTTTCAGCGAAGAAATCGTGAATTCGGAGCCGTTTAAGCGGATCGAGGACCGGATCTGCGATATTATTCCGGAGTCTTCGATGATCGGGATTCTGATGTCCGATCCGCGGGAGAGACAGATCATCCGCAGCACGGCATCCGGGATCCAGCAGCACAACCCCTATACCTGGGAGGTGCTGGGGACAAAGTTTGTAAAAGCGGATAAACAGACGGGTACAAGCGTTTTTATGGATGAGATGACGGACCGTTGGCTTCACAGCATGACGCTGGAAGAGCGCAAGAATCTCGTCAACAGCGTTTTTGAATCGATCGAGGCCTCCGGGGCCGGGACGATCGCTGAGCTCAACGCGAATCCGTGGGAATCCTATACCGCGATCTTCCGCGCGGTGCGGGAGATGGACCCGGACAAGCGCAAAGAAGCGCTGCAGTCGTTGGCGCGGGCTTTTTCCGCGGGGAAAGACACGATCGCCGGCAGCTATGACGAGACGGTCCAGAAATTCATGAACTCTATCCGGGAGAGATTTAACCGGATTAATAGAAAGAAGGAATCAGAATGAAAAAGTATCGGGTTGGAGTGATCGGGTACGGACGCAGCGGCCGCGATATCCATGTCGGGCTTTTGAAGTCGCTGCCGGATCTGTACGAGATCGTGGCGGTCGTGGATGAAGACGCCGGTCGCCGCGAGATGATCCGCAAAGAGACGGATGCCGAAGTCTATGCGGATTACAAGGAGCTTTTCGGCAGGACGGATCTGGACTTTGTGGTCAACGCCTCCTACAGCAAGGACCACGGACCGATTTCCATCGATCTGATGGAGCATGGCTTCAATGTGCTGTCGGAGAAGCCCGCGGCGTCGGGAACGGAGCAGTTCGCGAAGATCCTGGAAGCCAGCGAGAAGACCGGCAAGTTCTATTATGTCTTCCAGCAGTACCGTTTCTCGCCGTCGTTTAG
>CACZPA010000084.1 GCA_902782895.1 uncultured Eubacteriales bacterium | reverse complement strand
GCCGGCTGCACAGGAATATTCGGAAGTGTCCCGCTCAGACGTTCTTTTTCGGCAGCGAGAGCCCGCCTGGCCGCTTCCGCCTGCTCGGCCTTGCGCATGGCTTCCCGGGCCTCTTCCGTCGATGCCGGCGAACCTGTCGACGGAGCAGCTGACAAGCCCGTCGGCGGAGCAACTGACGAATAGCTGCCATTATTTGGCGCTGCATTCATCGTCGGTGCCGCGGCTGGCCATATAACCTGACTGCCGCAGTTCGGGCAGAATTTCGCACCAACAGGCAGCTCCTCTCCACAATTCATACACTTCATAGACGATCTTTATTCCTCCTGATGTTTCAATCCCAACTGATTCTGTTTGTCTTCTATTGCACCAAGCCGAATACCTTCTCAACCATTTCCAGTGTTTGCATTACGGTTCGGTTCTCATCCCGGATAATCACGGGAAATCCTGATCGCAAGTAGCGGTCGTAGTTTTCCTGTGAGTTGATCAGCATGAGCCCTTTCCGGTAATTCTCCATTGCCTTCTCAGGATCGGGCTCCTCCATGATCAACTGATATAAGAACTGTTTTTCGCGATCCGGTCTTTCAAAGAACCGCCGCACCGATATTTGCGGATCCGCCAGCATGACCAACACATGGTCCGACGGAGCTATCCTTTTCAGCGTTTCGAGCGAAATATTCGTGTCTACAAACACCGGCTTGTCCTGATCCTTCAGTCCGTCAAGAATCCGGAGCTCCAGCATCTCGCACTCTCCCGACACTCCGTCCATCCACGCCTTATATTCCTCCGGAGTCCGCCTGATGAAATCATGCCAGTCCTCCAAATCCCGCGTGTATGTCAGACAGGGGAACTCTGTGCTGTCCAGCTCCGGCAGCAGTTGGTCGTGATAATTCTCTTCGCAAAGGATGCCATTATATTTCTCCGCGAGCAGCTTTATCATCGTTGATTTGCCTGCATAAGCCGTTCCGGTTATAAAATATGCATTGTTGAATCTCATGGTTTATTCTGCGCCTTCTTCGCTGCGCATGAGCCTTTTTCCTTCTGTCCGGTCACGCGAGCCCCGGCGGGCATGGTTTCCCGATCGCTCTCCGGTGCGCGTAATACAGCTCTTCTGTCGCAAGCGCCATTTTCGTAACGGAGAACGCGCAGTCATGCGGATAGATGTACCATGTATCCTCCAGCGTATTGAGGTCCACGCAGTCGCCGTACTTTCCCAGATATTCGTATTCGATATGGCAGGAATAGAGGCTTGGAACAGGCTTATCCATTGCAAAAGGATCCCCGTCCACATCGGTGCCGCGAACCGTGAAGCCGTTCATGTCATGCACAAGTGTCCCCTCTCCGAGGCGAATGAATTTCTTCGCGTTCGGCAAAGTATCCACTGTCACAGGCAATTCTCCACTGTTATATGTCCCTGCCTCGACCTCCGCGCGGACGTTGGCGCGTTCCCACTCATACCAGTCCGGAATATGCGCAAACTCTGTCTCTCCGCTGTCGGCTGACAGCTCTCCGAGCTCCGACATCGTCCAGCTCTTCCCGCAGGCTTCGCAGTACAGCTTGGTCCCCTTAGACGCCATCCGGAATTCCGTCCGGCAGGTCGGGCACTGATAGAGCACCTTGTGCAGGCCTTCGGCCCGTTTGGCGTATTTCACCCGGATTCCGCGCTCTTTCTGCCATGTATAGTCATCATATTGAAAAGCCTCCACGATCCGTTTGTTGATCTCGGTGGGCTTAGCCTGCTTCAGCTCATCCGCGGAAAAAAGCAGCCGGAATTCCGCTTCCGTAGGTGCTACGCCACGGTCATGCAGATTCCAGAAGGGCGAGTTGATATGATGCCCATGACAGATCAGCGTAACGACCGGCACGCCCAGGAATTTGCACAGTTTGCCCAGTGATTCCGGCAAAACGGCAGTCGTACCGCACAAAGAATACCGTGCCTCCGGATAGATCATCGCGACATCTCCGTTCCTGATGACCTGCCGGAGCTGGCGGATCAGCATCATGTCCTTCGTGAATTTGCGTTTACAGATGCAGCCCACGTCCCGGAGGAGCTTTTCCCGGCCGATAAAACCGTCGATCGCGACCACGTAATTGGCCCGGTGCGGGAAAATCGTCCGTGTCGCCACCTTGAAATCCATAAAGGCGTTGTGATTGCACAGCATCAGGTACGGCGGCTTCAGTCCCTCCGTCCCGATACGCTTAATCCGTGTTCTGTGCAGAAAAGTATCCGGCGCGCTGAGCAGATACGTCAGCGGTCTCAGATACCATTTGGTCCTTACCGGCGGCTGTTCCATATCAAAGCGGATGAATTCCTGTTTCATGGCTGGCTCCTTTTAGGACTGTATTTAAAAGATCCGCCCGTCCGCCGGGCGGATCCTGCCTGTTTACCTGTTACTCTTTATTCTCTGAAAAATGCCTGGAAAGCCCGGATTCCGAGCTCCGTATCCTGTGTGCCCGTCGTCTCGACCGCTGAATGCATCGCAAGCTGCGGCAGTCCGACGTCTACGCTTGCCGCCGATACATGCGATGTGGAAATATGTCCCAGCGTCGATCCGCCCGCAACGTCGGAGCGGTTCGTATAGGTCTGATACGGAACGTCCGCCTTACGGCACCAGCTCTTCATCTTCGCGGCGGAAAAAGCGTCGGAAGTATATTTCTGTCCCCCGTGGTACTTGATCACCAGTCCGCCGTTCAGCACCGGCCGGTTGGTGGGATCGGCTTTCTCCGGGTGGTTCGGATGCACCGCATGCGCGTTGTCCGAAGAAATCACGAAGCTCTCTGCAAGCAGCCTGTCATATCTGTCCCCATCAAAGCCGCAGGCTGTACAGGTCCTGCGCAGCACGTCCGCCAGGAACGTCGAATCCGCTCCCTGCCGTGTCCCGCTGCCGACCTCCTCGTTATCGAAAACCGCGCAGACATTGATATAGCGTTCCGGCTTTTCCTGCGTGAAGGCAGTCACGGCAGCATATACACTCTGCAGATCGTCCAGACGCGGAGACATGACGAATTCACCGTTCTCCCCGACAAAAAGCCCTTTCTGCCGCGGGTACAGGAACAGATCGTGCGCCAGGACATCTTCTTTGCCAACGCCGGCCGCTGCGGCCACACGGGCAAGCACATCTCCGTCCTTCCCGCTGTACAAAGGCTCCAGATCGACCTGTACATTATACTTGTAACCGTTATTGATCTCACGGTTCATATGAATCGCCAGGTTCGGAATCACGCAGAGATCCTCGTCCACGTTGACGAGAACGGTCCGGACGCCTTCGGGCGTATCCACGGCAAGCCGGCCCGCGATGGAAAGCGGCCTGTCGAACCATGACGACATGATCATCCCGCCGTAGCCCTCTACGTTCAGCTTCGTATAGGCACCCTCCGTCTGAACCTCCGGCTTCTCCTTCACCTTGAAGCAAGGCGAATCGCAATGCGCGGCCAGGATGTGGAATCCAAGCGGCTCTCCGTCCGGGATCCGCACGGCCATGACGGAAGAATCGTTCCGGATCGTATAGAAACAATGTCCGGCATCCTTCCAGTCGTCGGCCTCCGAAACGCGCTTGTATCCAGCCTCGTCCAGCCTGCGGCAGACCTCCGCCGCCGCGTGGAAGCAGGTCGGACTGTTCTCGATAAAGTCCATCATCCCTGCAGCTGATTTCCTGTATGTTTCTTTACTGATCTCCATGCTTACTCCTCATAAACGATCGCGTCCGCGATCTCGCGGGCTTTTGCGGCCCCGCAGAAATGCTCTGTAATCGCCAGCGCAAACGCGATGGCGGTCCCGACGCCGCGGGACGTGATCAGATTTCCGTCACATACAACCGGCTCGGCAAGCCACTCCGCGCCGAGAAGATCCTTCTCGAAGCCCGGATGGCAGGTCGCTTTGCGGCCGCGCAGGATTCCACGGTGTCCGGGCACGCTCGGCGCCGCACAGATCGCCGCGACCATCTTGCCGGCAGCGGCGTAGCTGTCGAGAATCTTCATCAGTCCCGCGTGTGCCTCCAGACTATCCGTCCCTACTTTGCCGCCGGGCAGGACAAGCATGTCAAATCCGTCCCAGTCCGTCTCTTCAAACAGCGCGTCCGCTTTGAAATCGATTCCGTGCGAACCGTGTACCGTCAGATTCCCGCTGACGGAAACCATTGTAACCTCAATGCCGGCGCGGCGGCAGAGATCTACGACCGTCAGGCCCTCGATCTCCTCCACTCCGTTCGCCATCGCAACTGCTATTTTACTCATCTTATGTCCTCCGGCCGGATCAGCTCAGCTTGCCCATGCGGATCATACCCGCAAGAATACGGGCCGCGCAGCCACGGATCTCCTCGATC
>CACZPA010000083.1 GCA_902782895.1 uncultured Eubacteriales bacterium | reverse complement strand
TGGGCGGCAGATTCGTGATGGCGATGCAGGTCTTTCCGATCAGCTGCTCCGGCTCATAGAAGGCGTGAATGCCGCTTAAAATCGTCCGCTTCTCGCCGGAACCGTCGTCCAGGGTGAACTTCAGAAGCTTCTTGGACTTCGGAACAGCCTCGCATTCCAGCACCTTGACGGCGCGGAAATCGCTCTTTGAGAAGGTCTCGAAATCGACGAAATCTTCAAAGAGAGGCTCGATCACGAGGTTCGCAAGATCGGGCTTCTTCGCGTCGAAGAGAGGCATTGCCGGGTCGTTTGTATTGACCGCCGGGGCCGTTTCCTCATTATTTCCCGCCTCAGAATTCTGTACACCATTCTGACCCTGTGGTGTACCGATGGGCTTCATCGTGGGGAAGAGCAGAACTTCGCGGATGGAGTCCTGATTCGTCAGCAGCATGCAGAGACGGTCGACACCGAAACCAAGGCCTCCGGTAGGCGGCATGCCGTATTCCAGCGCGTTGATAAAGTCATAATCGACTTCCGCGCGGCTTGCGGGATCCAGCTGTCTGCGCTCCTCTACCTGGCGCTCAAAGCGCGCTCTCTGGTCGATCGGATCGTTCAGTTCGGAGAATGCGTTACCGAACTCGATCGCGTTGATGAAATACTCAAAACGCTCGGTAAACTCGGGATCGTCCGGTTTTCTCTTGGCGAGCGGACTGATCTCGACCGGATAATCATAGATGAAGGTCGGCTGAATCAGCTTCTCCTCTACAAAAGCATCGAAGAATTCCGCCAGGATCGCTCCGCGGGTCGGAACCTCGGGAAGCGCAACGTTATGCGCCTTGGCGGCCGCGATCGCGTCTTCGTCCGTCTTCCAGTCGTCAAAATTCACACCGCTGTACTGCAGCACGGCTTCTTTCATCGTGAGGCGCTGCCAGTTGCCGAGATCGATCTGCTGCCCCATGAAAGGTACGACAAGTGTCCCGCAGACTTTCTCCGCGACGTATTTCATCATATCCTCGACCAAATCCATCATGCCGTGGAAATCCGTATAGGCCTGATAGAGCTCGATCGTGGTGAATTCCGGATTGTGCTTGAGATCCATGCCTTCGTTGCGGAAGATACGGCCGACCTCGTAGACGCGCTCCATCCCGCCGACGATCAGACGCTTCAGATACAACTCCGTCTCAATGCGCAGAACCATATCCATGTCCAGCGCGTTCAGATGCGTATAGAAAGGCTTTGCGGAAGCTCCGATCTCAAACGGTGTCAGGACCGGCGTATCCACCTCGAGGAATCCGCGTCCGTCCAGGAACGCGCGCAGCTCTTTCAGAATGCGGCTGCGCTTCACAAAAGTCTCCATGGAATCCTGATTCATCATCAGATCCACATAGCGCTGGCGGTAACGGGCCTCCTTATCGGTCAGGCCGTGGAATTTCTCCGGCATCATCTGAAGGCTCTTGGAAAGCAGCGAAATCGAGTCCAGATGCAGGGAGACTTCGCCCTTCTGCGTCTTGAAGACATGGCCCTTCGCGCCGACGATATCGCCGACGTCGATCATTTTCTTGAAGAAAGCGTATCCGTCATCGCCTACATCGTCCCGACGGACATAGATCTGGATCTGTCCCTCTCTGTCCTGCAGATGGCAGAAAGAAGCCTTACCCATAACGCGCTTGCTCATCAGGCGGCCCGCTATCGAGAAGGTCTGTCCTTCCGTCTCTTCGAAATGCTCTGCGATATCACGGCTATGGGCCGTAACTTCATACGATGTGATCCGGAAAGGATCGTTGCCGCCCTGCTGCAGCTCTCCGAGCTTCTCACGGCGCAGGCGCAGCAGCTCACTGAGATCCGCTTCCTGATTATTTCTGTTCTGTCTGTTTTCGTCACTCATCCGTATGGACTCCTTACTGTTCGATATGCAGGACCTTGAGCTCGAATTCTCCTCCCGGAGCCTCAACTGTAACGGTGTCGCCTTCCTCTGCTCCCAGCAGAGCCGCGCCGACCGGTGATTCGTTAGAGATCCAGTCCTTGCCGGGATCCGCTTCTGTGGATCCTACGATCTTATAACTGATCTCTTCCTCCATCTCCTCATCGTAAACCGTAACCGTATTGCCAAGGGAAACACGGCCCTCCATGCTGCTGTCCTCATCGATGACTTCGGCATTGCGGAGGATCGCCTCGATTTCATTGATACGGTTCTCGATCTCGCCCTGACGGTCCTTAGCTGCATGATATTCCGCGTTTTCGGAAAGATCTCCCATAGCCCGCGCTTCCTTGATCTGCTGCGCGACTTCTTTTCTCGCGATAGTCTTAAGCTCGGTCAGTTCCTCTTCCAGACGGTCTTTGCCTTCCTGTGTCAAAATTTCCTTATCCATTGAGATCTCCCTTTCTCTTCTTTCCAAACAACGGTTAAATGTTCCGTGTTTTAGGACTCTTCATTATATAACGGCTTTAGCCGATTGTCAAACCTTTCAGCAATTCTTCAAGCTCCGCGATCGTGGAAATCTGCTGCATCTGCGAACGGACCGCGCTGGAACCGCGCAATCCCCTGACATAATACGCCATATGCGCGCGCATTTCCCGCATGCCCGTATACTCGCCCTTCTGCGCGACGGTCATCCGGCTCTGCTGCAGAATCATCTCACAGCGCTCGCGGATATCCGGCGGCACAGGAATCTCCTCTCCCCGCAATGCAGCCTGAATCTCGCGGAAAATCCACGGATTCCCTCGTGCCGCTCTTCCGACCATGATTCCGGCACATCCCGTCTGCTCGCGCATCGCGACAGCGTCCGCGGCACAGGTAATGTCCCCGTTGCCGATCACGGGGATCCGCACAGCTTCCACAACTTCGCGGATCACGTTCCAATCCGCCTTGCCGTGGTACATCTGTGCTGCCATCCTGCCATGTACAGCGATCGCGGAAGCTCCGCCTTCCTGCGCGGCAAGCGCCGCCTGCACTGCCAGATTCTCCCCATGGACACCTTTACGGATCTTCACGGTTACCGGTACCGGAACCGCGTCCGCGACAGCTTTCACAATGCGGTAAATCAGGTCCGGATCCTCCAGCAGGGACGATCCTTCGTGATTGCGGAAGACCTTAGGCGCCGGGCAGCCCATATTCAGATCGATGCCGGCAAAATGTCCCAACCGGTCATGATTCAGGACGATCCTCGCGCCTTCCGCGATCACGTCCGGCTCCGAGCCGAAAAGCTGTACAAATACGGGATATTCCTCCGGATCGGCCTCCAGATACTGGAGCGTGCGGTCGTTATGATAGGTCAGAGCCTTCGCGCTGACCATCTCCGTCACCGTCGCGTCACAGCCCATCCTTCGGCAGATCAGTCGGAAGCTTTTATCCGTATAGCCGGCCATCGGCGCCAGATAGACGCCACTGCCAACATCAACGTTTCCGACCCTCATGAATCCTTGCGCCTGTCTTTCTTGCGCACGATTTCGCTGTACCACTGTTCCAGCTCTTCGATCAGATCGGCGTGCTCGCGCTCGATCTCGCGGATCGTCAGCCCCGCGGAAATCTCATCATATCCGAGATCTCCTTCTTCCGCCGTGCTGGCCAGGTACACCGATCCGTCCCCTTCAAATCCCATGATGGTCATGCCGCCCGATTCTTCCGTGGCCCAGATCAGCAGTACCGCGATTTCCTTGCGGACCTCATCCGGGATCGGGCCAAGCGTCTCGTTGAAAAAAAACTTGTTCGTATACTGGCTCGCTGCCGCAAGCACTACGCGTCCGGCAGGATCCGATACCGATTCTGTTGATACAATCATCTTATTCCTCAAATAGCGCGGTGAATTCCTCGCCGGTGATTTTTTCCTTTTCGATCAGAAGCTGAGCGCCGGTGTGCAGGATCTTCTCATTCTGTCCGAGAATCTCGCGGGCTTTGCCGTATGCCTCATCCACCAGTCCCTTGACTTCGCGGTCGATGACTTCAGCCGTCTTTTCGCCGTAATTGCGCGTATGTCCGATCTCTCTGCCGAGGAAGACCTCTTCGTGATGCTCTCCGAATTCCAGCGGTCCAAGTGTATCACTCATACCGAACTGCGTCACCATCGCGCGCGCGATCTCGCTGACGCGATGCAGATCGTTGGAAGCTCCGGTCGTGATATCCTCGAGGATGATCTCCTCCGCGGCGCGGCCGCCCAGCAGCCCGATCATCTCCGCTTTCAGCTCAGATTTGCTCTGATACATGCGGTCCTCTTCCGGCACTGACATCGTATAACCGCCCGCCAGTCCGGTCGGAATGATCGAAATCGCGTGCACTTCGTCGAGCTCCGGCAGCAGATGATGCAGGATCGCGTGACCGACCTCATGATACGCCGTCACACGCTTCTCTTTGTCGGAGATACGGCGGCTCTTCTTCTCCGTACCGATTCCGACACGAATGAGCGAGGCCTGTACGTCCTCCATGGTAATATAGCTTTCTTTATTGCGGGCGGCAAGGATCGCCGCCTCATTCATCAGATTCTCCAGATCGGCCGGTGTAAAGCCTGCCGTGATACGCGCGATCCGGTCAAGGTCCACATCGCTCGAGAGCGGTTTGCCCTTGGCGTAGATCTCGAGGACTTCGCGTCTGCCCTCCACATCGGGCCGGTTGACAACGATCTGCCTGTCAAAACGTCCCGGGCGCAGCAGCGCCGGATCCAGGATATCGACACGGTTCGTGGCCGCCATCACGATAACGCCCTGATTCACGGTAAAGCCGTCCATCTCGACCAGCAGCTGGTTCAGCGTCTGTTCTCTCTCATCGTGTCCGCCGCCGAGACCTGTGCCGCGCTGTCTTCCGACCGCGTCGATCTCGTCGATAAAAACGATACACGGAACGCGTCTCTTCGCCTGATCGAAAAGATCACGGACACGGGACGCTCCCACGCCGACAAACATCTCGACGAAATCCGAACCGGAGATCGTCAGGAACGGAACGCCGGCCTCTCCCGCGACCGCGCGCGCCAGATAGGTTTTACCGGTTCCCGGAGGGCCGATCAGCAGAACGCCTTTGGGGATCCGCGCGCCCATCTCGGAGAAACGGGCCGGATTCTTCAGGAATTCAACCAGCTCCTGCAGTTCTTTTTTCTCCTCCTGGCAGCCCGCCACGTCCTTGAATTTGATCGGATGTTCCTTGTCGGCAAGCGTCGCCTGGCTGCGGCCGAAATTCATCATCCGGTTGTTGCCTCCGTTGGCGTTGGCCTGTGCCATCATCAGGAAGACAAAGCCGAACACGAGGATAATCAGCGCTATATACGGCAAGACCTTGACCCATGTGGCCTCTTCCTGCAGCGGACTTACCGCGACTTCGACCTTAGGATAGTCCTCTAGCATGTCCTTGCGGAATTTCGCGACGTCGGACACAAAATAATATCTGACCAGCGTCACGGAATCATCCTCGACCGTCAGAACCGCCTGTCCGGAAGTCGCGTCACCGGACCGGATCGGCGTAATCCGTATATTCTTGACCTTATTCTCTTCAAGCAGCTTAACCGTCTCCTGATCCGACAGCCATACCTGCGGATTGGACAGGGAACGCATTACCGATATCAGAATCACGAGCATTGCGGCGATAAACAGGATATATACGATAATGCCGCGTGTATTGCTGCTTCTTCTGGGGTCACTCAATTCTTCACTACCTCCTCCTGCCGTTTCCGGCATTCCATCTGCAGAATCCGGACTGTATCCGGTCTGACATAGCTGTCCGCACTGATCCGTCCCCCGACGATCCAGAGAATATCCCGACCGTCCGCCACAAGAAGGATCCTGTCCCGCTCTCTTTCCGGGATCTTCGCGTCAACCAGCACATCCTGCAGTTTCTTATGTCCGCCCTGCAGCGCGATCCGGTCGCCCGGCCGTCTCGTACGGATCATAAGCTGATTTTTCAGTTTATCACAGTTCAGCCATTTTGTATAGGGCATATCCGGAATTTGCCCCGGTGAAAAAGCGCCCGGGTCCACGTATTCCGCGCGGTACTCATACGCATCCGCCGGATGCCAGTTTCCGTCCACAATCAGTTCCATCTCGACTGCACCTGAATCTGTCTCAAATAATGTATCGGTCTGACCGCTCAGCTTGTCGTCCAAGACCAGGATCTTCCCGTACTCCTTACGGAAAACAATTCCTCCGGGGAACATCGTCTCCGTCCCCGTCTCCGCTTCGCACAACGCTTCCAGCTGTCGGATGTGCACTTCCGCGACATCATGCAGACCGCATGTTTCCTCGACAAAAAGCCGCAGTACGCGGCGCCGGATCGCTTCCGGCAGGCCCCGCAGGGCTTCTGTCCGGATTGCTCCACTGTCACGGGCCGTCTGATAGGCCCGCTCTGTTTTTTCTCTTAAGAAGTCCTCATCCGTCTGCAAGAGCTCCGCTGTCCTGCACAGAGCCGCCGTAATGGCCGGATTCTGCTCCCGCATCAGAGGAAGCAGTCTGTGGCGAATCCAGTTGCGCGTATAGCCTGTATCCTGATTGGAAGCATCCTCCTGCCAGGAAAGATCATTCTCTCGCAGGTACTCTTCGATCTGTCCCCTGTCAGCTTGCAGCAGCGGCCGGACAATGCGGTAAGCAGCTTGACCGCCCGCAGCCTGACTTCCCGCAGCAGGTTCGCCCGCGGCCACGGCATCCGTCCCATATGCAGCACATTCCCGCATTCCGGTTAGCCCCGTCAGGCCGCTACCCCGCATCAGATGGAGCAGAACCGTCTCTGCCTGATCCTCCGCGTGATGCGCCGTCACGATTACTCCGTTCTCCCCTGCCGCATCCGCCAGCGCCTGATAGCGCAGCGTACGGGCCGCTTCTTCGGTAGACATCCCTTTCTCTTTAGCAAAAGTCTGCGTATCAATTCTCACACACCGATATCCGATCCCATATTCATCACAAAAACGGTGAGTCCATTCAGCCTCACCGTCTGCCTCGCCGCGCAGTCCATGATGTACATAGACCGCCTGCATTCCGGTATAACCCAGCTTATTCAGAAGATGAACCAGACATACGGAATCCCGGCCGCCGGAAAAGCCGGCCACAAAGGGATCCTGCCGGCTGATCCCGCATCTGTCCATCGCATTCCTGACCAGATTCGAAAGTGTCGTCAAATACTGTCCCTCTTTTACGCCTTCTATGCCTTTGATGCTTTTTACGCCTTCTTAACCTCGCCGTCCGGCTTCTTCAGTGAAGTAATGATCTCGCCGATCCGCTCCGACAGTTCGTTTTCACCGCTGCGGTCCAGATCTTTTGTCGGAATCGGCTCGCCGAAATAAACATGCACCTCAGTCGGTTTTACGCACAAGCCTTTGTTCCCCTCATAGATCCCCGCCGTTCCGTCAATATAGACCGGCACGATCGGCACCTTCGCCATAAAAGCCGGCTTCAGGCTGCCCTTTTTGAAGGGATGCATCGGGCCGCCTTTGCTTTTTGTGCCTTCCGGAAAGACAATCATATTCATCTGATAATCCTTCATCTGATTCGCGGCCTGCCGCATGACCTTGACGGCCTGTCTCGCGTCTTCCCGATCCAGATACAGACAGCCGATAGACTCCAGCCAGAGATGCAGCAGCGGAACCTTGCCAAGCGAATCTTTCGCGATAAAAGCAGAGGTTCTGTCCATCTCGGCCAGCAGCACGAATACGTCAAAAACGCTCTGGTGATTGGCAACGATATAGGCCGGCTCTTCCGGCAGATTCTCCACACCGTGATAGATAACTCTGGAGCCCGTTGTCGCGATCGTCTGCTGACCGACACTGACAACAGCCTGCATGCTCTTCTCCATGCGCTCTTCCGGTGCGGCCTTCTTAAGCCGCAGATACAGCGGATGATGCTTGATCATCAGCCAGATAAAAACAAATAGTGTATGTAATGCTCTAAGCATATCGATTACCTCCGGATATACTGTAAAACGCTTTGTTCACAAAACAATTATAGCATATCTCTGTCAAAAGAACAACATCCGACAGCTTAGGTGCATCGCATATTAACGTATATTAACGGAATATTAACGAAATCTTCACGTTCGGATGCTGAAGGTCCAGAAACAGACCTCCTGCTCCGGATACACATCCTGAATCGCTTTTGCGCAGGACTCGACCGTCGCTCCGGAAGTATAGATATCGTCCACGATCACAGCCTTTCCCGCAGGCCTTGGAACGCTCCCGTCCACACGAAAGGCGCGCGCGAGGCTCTCTCTTCGGCTTTTCGCACCTTGTCCGCGCAGCGCACGGGTGGCCTCTTCTCTCTGCAGCCCTGTCCAGACCGGGACATCCAGCCGCTCTCCAAGCTCTCTTGCCAGTACTTCCGCCTGATTGTAACCACGCTCCAACAATCTACGCGGATGTACGGGTACCGGAACCAGGAAGAACTGTCCCCATTCGCACCAGATTCTCTCGTCGTAGCGTACCATGAGCTCCGCATAGCCCTTGGCATAATCCTTCATCCCGTTGTCCTTGACAGCGTGAACAGATTCCAGAACCGCGCCGTCATACACAAACGTGCCCCGTCCCCGGATTCTGCTCTGATGATTGCGGCATCCGGGGCATCTGTCCCCCGCGTGCCCGACCGGCCTGCTGCAGATGCTGCATCTGGGGCCTTGCGGCAGGTAACGTTCCGGTCTGCAGTTCTCACAAAGCGGGATCTCTGTCCGATAATCCAGCAGACTCCCGCAAAAAAGACAACGCGGCGGGTAGATAACCCTCCGCAGCGTCTCTGTAATGATCTTACTTGTCTTCAAAAATCGTACTCCACATTATCGGCTTCGATCAGTTCATCTGTCCAGTCCGTCTCCGGGATCTCCTGCTGCTGACCCGTCATTGCCGCCGGCCTGCCGAAAGCCTCGCACAGGCGGTACCGCAGCGTTGTGTTCCGGTGTGTCGGGCGGTTATTGGAGATCATACGGCTGACGACCTCCCTTTCTCCGATGATCACGAGCGCCTGCTGCGCGCGCGTCACCGCGGTATACAGCAGATTTCGCGAGAAAAGCATCGGCGGGCCGCCAAGCAGCGGCAGGATGATGACCGGGCTCTCCGTCCCCTGTGCTTTATGGATCGTGATCGCGTAAGCCAGCTCGATCTCCTCGAGCGCCGCGTATTCATAATCGATCTCATGCCGGTCTTCATAACGGACCCGTACAGTTTTCGCCGTCTTGTCGATTGACAGAACGCGTCCGATATCGCCGTTGAAAACGCCCTGGCCTTCTTCGAGCGTATATCCGAAATCATTCCGAACGGTCCAGGCGATGTTGTAATCATTGCGGATCTGCATGACCTTATCACCTTCCCGCAGGATATTCTTGCGGAATTCCAGTTCTTTCTTATGGGAAGACGGCGGATTCAGCGTCTTCTGCAGCAGCACATTCAAGGCCTCCGCACCAAGCGGTGTCTTGCGCATCGGCGTAAGCACCTGGATATCGTCGATCGGATGGCACTTCAGATACCGCGGAATGCGGTGGCTGACCGTCTCCGCAAGCGCGGAAGACGCGGCCTCCAGCGTCGATCTCCTCATGAAGAAGAAATCCGTCCCGTCCGTATTGTAAACCGGCTCCTGCCCGTGCAGGATCCTGTGCGCGTTCGTGATGATCTGGCTCTCTTCTCCCTGCCGGAAAATATGCTCCAGACGGACAACCGGCACGCATTCGGAATCGATGATATCCCGCAGTACGCTGCCCCGTCCGACCGACGGCAGCTGGTCCACGTCCCCGACCATAATGAGACGTGTCCCCGGCATGATCGCCTGTGTCAGATGATCCATCAGCAGGATGTCCACCATCGAAGTTTCATCCACGATCACGACGTCCGCTTCCAGCGGATTCTCGGCGTTCCGGTTGAAATTCTGCCGCTGTCCGTCCTCCGGCTGGAATTCGATCTCCAGCAGTCGGTGAATCGTCTGCGCCTCGCGGCCGGTCGCTTCCGTCATCCTTTTGGCGGCGCGGCCTGTCGGCGCGGCGAGCAGATACTCTTCGTCCCGGTCTTCCAGTATGTCGAGCAGGATCCGGATAATTGTCGTCTTACCGGTACCGGGGCCGCCCGTGATGACCATCATACCGTGCTGCAGAGCTTCCATCAGCGCGTTCCGCTGCTCTTCGGCCAGTGTGACACCGTATTTATCCGCTTTACGGGTGATCTCATCCTCCAGCGCTTCCGTCGATATGGCATCGACGCCGCCCGGCGCGTCCAGAGAGATCTCGGCGATTTTTGCAGCCACATGAACTTCCGCCATATAGTAGGAAGTGATGTACAGACGGTCCACCCCGTCTTCGGTCTTCTCGACGATCCGTCCGTCCAGAATGAGCTGCAGCTTGGCGTTCTCCACATCGATGCCAACGACACCGATGAGCTCCGCCACCTGGTCCTCCACCTGTGAAAGCGTCAGATAAACATGTCCGTTGCCGGCAGCTTCTGTCAGGACGTACTCCACAGCAGCCTGGATCCGTTCCTCCGAATCCGGCTGGATCCCCATCCGCGCCGCGATCTCATCCGCCTTGCGGAAACCGATGCCCCGGACACGCCTCGTCAGCGCGTAGGGATTGGTCCGCATGATCTGGATCGTCTTTTCCTTGAAAGCCGTATAGATCCGCATGGCCAGCACTGTCGAAATCCCGTACTGCTGCAGGAAAATCAGACTGTCCCGCAGATAGGACTGTTCCTGAAACTGCGCTCCGATCTCCATCGCGCCTTTCATGCTGATCCCGCGGACCTCCGCGAGTCGCTCCGGCTCCCGGCTGATGACCTCCAGCGTCTCGTCCCCGAACTTCGCGACGATACGCTTGGCCAGCGCCGGCCCGACGCCTTTTAAAGAACCGGACCCGAGATAGCGCTCTACCGCATCCCGGGTCTTAGGCATGGATTTCTCAAAATATTGTACTTCCAGCTGCCGCCCGTAGGTTGTATGATCCTTCCAGATTCCTTCCGCAACAACCGACTCTCCTGCCGAAAGATCCGGCATGATCCCGACGATCGTTACAGTATCCCCGTCCTCCTGCGTAACTTCGCAGACTTTATAACCGTTCTGATCATTCGCGTAGATCACTTCGGTTACGGATCCCTCAATGCGGCTTTTTTCTACCATTCTTATCCTTTACTCCGGAAGCAGTCCGGTCTGTATGCGTTCAGCCGTTCAGTCCGGCTTCCTTACGGAGAATCTCGACCTTGTCAAGCTTCTCCCACGGCAGATCCAGATCGTTCCTGCCGAAATGTCCATAAGCGGCCGTCTGCGCGTAGATCGGACGGCGCAGATCGAGCTCTTTGATGATGCCGGCAGGCCGGAGATCGAAGTGCTTGCGTACCAGCTCCTCCAGTCTTGCTTCCGGAATCTTAGCCGTTCCCTTGGTGTCGATATGTACGGATACCGGCTCTGCTACGCCGATCGCGTAGGCAAGCTCGATCTCGCAGCTGGAGGCAAGTCCTGCCGCGACGATATTTTTAGCGACATGACGCGCCTGATAAGCGGCACTGCGGTCGACCTTGGTCGGGTCCTTGCCAGAGAAAGAACCGCCGCCGTGGCTTGCGTATCCTCCGTAGGTATCAACGATGATCTTGCGTCCCGTCAGCCCGGAGTCGCCCTGCGGGCCGCCGATAACGAATCTTCCTGTCGGATTGATCAGGAAACGTGTCTTCTCATCCAGCATCTCCGCCGGAATACTCGTCCGGATCACTTCCCGGATAATGTCCTCGCGCAGCAGCGCCAGCGTCACGTCCGGATTATGCTGTGCGGAAACAACGACCGTATCCACACGTCTCGGGCGTCCGTCTTCGTCATACTCCACGGTTACCTGCGTCTTGCCGTCCGGACGAAGATACGGAATCACACCGTTCTTACGGACCTCGGCCAGTTTTCTCGACAGTCTGTGCGCCAGCGCGATCGGCATCGGCATATACTCCGGCGTCTCATCGCATGCATAACCGAACATCATGCCCTGGTCTCCCGCTCCGATGGAAAGGTCCTCTTCCTGGCGGCCCTGCTTGGCCTCGGCGGAACGGTCCACGCCCATCGCGATATCGGGCGACTGCTCGTCGATTGTGGTCAGCACGGAGCAGGATTTGTAATCGCATCCGTAATCCGCGTTATCGTACCCTATCTTGTGAATGACTTCCCTTACAATCTTGGGGATATCCACATAACACTTGGTCGAAATCTCTCCCATGACAAGCACCAGGCCCGTCGTCGCGATCGTCTCGCAGGCTACCCGCGCGGCAGGATCCTCTGTAAGAATCGCGTCAAGAATGCTGTCAGAGATCTGATCGCACATTTTATCCGGATGGCCCTCTGTTACTGATTCTGATGAAAAAAATCTCCGGCTCATCTGATAATCCTCCTTAATACTGCTGTGTAATAAAGTCTACGTACTTGCCCGTACCCGTCGCGACGCAGGAAATCGCGTCATCCGCGACGAAAACATCTATGCCCATGTTCTCCTGGATCAGTCTGTCGATTCCGTGCAGAAGGCTTCCCCCGCCCGTCATGACGATTCCACGGTCCATAATGTCCGCGGAAAGCTCCGGCGGAGTCCTCTCCAGCACACTGTGAATCGTGTCCAGGATCGAAGACAGCGGTTCCTTAAAAGCTTCCAGCGTGTCCTGCGAAGTGATGCGGATCGTCGCGGGAAGACCCGTTACAAGGTCTCTGCCCTTGACGTCCATGAAATGATTCTCCTCGGCGTGATAAGCCTCGCCGATCTTGGTCTTGATATCCTCCGCTGTCCGCTCGCCGATCAGCAGATTGTAGCGTTTGCGCAGATAATGTGTCAGCGCCTCGTCGAAAACGTCACCGGCTACCTTGATCGATTCGCTGAGTACGATACCGCCGAGCGATACGACCGCGACGTCCGTCGTCCCGCCGCCGATATCCACGATCAGACTTCCGGCAGGCTTGGTAACGTCAACTCCGGCACCGATCGCGGCCGCCAGCGGCTCCTCGATAACATAGACCTTGCTCGCGCCGGCCTGATAGGTAACGTCCATGACCGCTCTGCGCTCCACCTCCGTTACGCCGCTCGGAACACAGACCGCGATAACGGATTTAAGGAAACGTCTGCCGATCGAACGCTCCACAAAGTACTTGAGCATCTTCTCGGTATACTGGAAGTCAGAAATAACGCCCTCTCTCAGTGGGCGGATCGTCGTCAGATACTTGGGCGTGCGGCCGATCATCTTTCTTGCTTCTTCTCCGACCGCGACGACCTGGTTATCCTCCTGCGTGTTGATCGCGACAACCGAAGGCTCACGCAGCACGATGCCTTTTTTGCGGACATATACCAGTACACTGGAAGTTCCAAGGTCGATTCCGATATTTGTAGACAACATGGTACTGATTCCTCTCTATCTGTCAGGGGGATCTCCCGTCGCGGGCCTCCCCTCTTTCACTAAACACACCTGCCTGAACGGCATAATACATCAGCTTATTTATGATACACCATCTGCGGTTAAATTTCAATGCCTCCGCCGGTAAAAACTTACAGTAATACTGCGGTTAAAACCGCGGCGTAAAAACAGCGGTATACTTGCACGGTAAAACTTGCCTGTAAACCTGTAAACTTGCAGATAAAAAATACAGATTCCTGCTTGACATCTTAAAGCATCCATGTTATAGTATGCACCGTCGGGTCAGAATACTCTGCCTGACAAGACAACCCACAAACAAACGAGCTGATTATTACATGAGATTCATGGGATAACCAGCTCTTTTTGTATCCCATGACTCCGCGGGGCCGGAACCGCAGTAAGTCTCCCGGCAGCCAACCTTACGGGCTGACACGCAAAGGGCATGGCGACAGACCAAATACAAGAATAGGAGAATCAATATGAATATGGTATATGGTAATCTTGTTTGTGGGTTAAAACTGTCGGATCGTTTTGCATGTGTGGGATTCTTCCCGGATGGATATGGCAGAGAGGCCATAACCTATGCTCTGACGCGATTCTTCCGCAAAAACGCATGCGCACGTGAGAAGCTTGTCACGCAAAGCTGGAAGATGCGCTTCGCAAAAAGCAAAGGCCGCAGGCCATGCAATATCACGCTGACGATTCCGGCCGCCGCGCTGGAGCTGCCCTGCGGCACCGCGCAGATCCGCCTGACGGTGGATGCAAACGGCATTGAGATCCGGCACTTTCTGCTGCTGGATTCCGCGTCCAGACGGACCGACCCGTTCGTCTGGGCATAAACCGGCCGGGGCAATTCGGCTTAGGTCACATCGCCCGGGTCCAACACGCCGCTATTGTACGTACATACAGAGTTATGTTATAATAAAAAGAAAAAGGGGGATCACAATGAAAATAGCAGGTATCAACACCGAATTCGGTGTTCAGATCAATGGAACCCGTTACTGGCCCGGGGCAAAGGGCGTTTTCCCCAGCGGCCGCTTTATTGTACATACACAGCCTGTATCCGGAGGTTCACCGGATGATCTGGAAGTGTCCCTGATCATCCGCAACACCGGTTCAGAGCCCCTGCAGCTGGACGAAATCATCCTCTTCCATACGGAAGATTCACTCTTGGGCGATGTGCCTTCTTCCAACTGGTATATTTACCGGCAGGGCCGCCACAAAAACGATCTGCCCGCGATCGCCCGTCTCTCTGACAGCGGTCCGGCGTTTGAAGACCTACGGACCACTCTGCAGGAAAATGGCCTTGGCGCGGACAATATCGCCTCCCGGATCGAATCCGACACCATGACGCTGCTCTCCGACGGTGCCCGGCGG
>CACZPA010000082.1 GCA_902782895.1 uncultured Eubacteriales bacterium | reverse complement strand
GTGATCGTGATACTGCGGCGGCGGAAGGAGAGGGCCGCCGGTGCGTTCGTCACAGCCGAAGGCGGGGATGCGGTCGAAGGCGGTGCTGCCGCTGAAGCCGTGCAGAGGGCCGCCGGGGACGTTTCCGGCGTCAATATCTCCAACCGGGGTAAGCTTCTGCTCGGCGGCGTCCTGTGCGGACTCGCACTTTTCACGGCGTCGATGCTGCAGCAGACAGGCATTTCCTACACGACAGCGGGCAAGGCCGGCTTCATCACGGCTTTGTACGCGGTTCTGGTGCCAGTGCTGTCCGTGCTGATCGGCCGGAAGATCCGTCCCCTGATCTGGCTCTGCGTCGCGATCGGTGTGGCAGGGCTGTACCTGCTATGCATGGAGCCCGGCAAGTGGAGCCTGCAGTCCGGAGACCTGATGATGCTCGGATGCGCAGTCGTTTTTGCCGTGCATATTCTGATCATCGATCACTTCGCGCCGCAGGTCGAGCCGGTCGAAATGGCCTGTATTCAGTTCGCGGTCGTCGGCGTGCTCGGCTGTATCGGGATGCTGATCTGGGAGAAACCGTCCCCGGAGCTTGTCCTCTCAAACTGGCTGCCGATCGCGTATGCTGGTGTGCTCTCGAGCGGTGTCGCGTACACACTTCAGATGGTCGCGCTCAAGCACGCGGACCCCACCGAAGCCTCGCTGATCATGTGTCTGGAGGCGGTTTTCTCCGTGCTGACCGGCGCCCTTGTGCTGCATGAAAGCATGACAGGCCGTGCTGCTGCCGGCTGCCTGCTGATTTTCGCGGCGGTCGTGCTCTCGCAGCTGCCGGAGCGGAAGCGCGGATCAAGCCCTGCGTCGTTATAAAAAAATATTTGCAAAATACTATACTAAGAGGAATGAATCAGATGTTTGACAAAGCTTTTGTGCAGGAGCTGCCCGGGACTGTCCGCCTGTCTGACGGCAGAGTGGACCGGGGACTTACGCAGCTTATCAGGGAATGGGACGGCGAGTACTGCCATGCCGTGCTGCGGAATGTGAGCGGCGAACCCGTTCAGATCAAGGAAGTCGCGCTGTTCTACGGGAAGTTCCCGATCAGCGCGGATTGTCCGTTTTACGCGGAAGGCTATCATATGCTGACACAGCACGCGGGGACGCTGGCCGAGCCTTACGTGATCGGCCACTATGGCCACGACGAGGAGTTTTTCCATCTGGAGAAGAGCCCATTTTCGCCGGACACTTATACGGCCTATAATTGCATGCTCCTGTCGCCCACGCAGGTCGACCGGATTCTGATGGGCTTCACCAGCTGCCGGCGCTTCCAGTCCGAGTTCCGCTTCAAGAACAACTATATTGAAATCGTGATGGACTGCGAGAATCTGACGCTGCACTCCGGTGAAACCTGGCAGTTTGAGGAGTTTGCCGTGCTGAACGGGGAGCGCCGCGATGAGATTTTTGCACGGTTTGCGGATCGCATCAATCTAAATCATCCGCGCCGCCGCTATCCGGAGATCCCGAACGGCTGGTGCTCTTATCACGCAATTTCAGGTGTGCGGTCAGAGGATATGTATGAGCAGGCACGTGCCATGAAGGGACGGATTCCGGAGCTGAAACGCATTCAGATCGACGCGGGCTATCAGTCTTCAACGGACTGGCTGATCCCGAATCCGCGTACGGGCGCGGATATGAAAGAGATTTGTGAGAGGATTCGGGAGATCGGGTGCGAGCCTGCCGGGTATCTGTCACCTTTTGCCGTGGCGGACGATTCGCAGCTTTTCCGCGACCATCCGGACTGGGTTGTCAAAGACGCGCAGGGCAATCCGACCAATGAGCATTGTCACGCGAAGCACTGGCATATCCTGGACGGGACACATCCCGAGGCTATTGCCTATATCCGCAAAGTTCTCCGCACGATGCATGACGAGTGGGGAATTCGCTATTTTAAGCTGGATTTCACGAGCTATGGCGCGCTGCCGGGATTCCGGCATGACCCCGAAAAAACGCGTGTGGAGGCTTTTCGTGCGGTGTTTGAGGCGATCAATGAGGAGGTCGGCGGGGACAGTTATATTCTGGGGTGCAACGCGCCTTTCTGGCCGCAGCTGAGCCTTGTGGACGGCAACCGGACGACGAATGATGTGTTCCGGCGTTGGGAGACGGTTCATGGCAACATGGAAGAGCTCGAAGGCCGCTTGTGGCAGAATCGGTTGTGGATTCTGGATCCCGACGGCGTTGTCCTGGAGAAAATCGACCGCAGCGATATGCGCGATGGGCGTTTCCGGAAGCGGAACTGTACATTGTGCGACGAGGAGTTTGAGTATCACAAGGCCTATGTTGTCGCGTGCGGCGGGGTGATCACTTCCGGAGATAAGCTGGACGAGATGTCCGGGACGAACCTGGAGGTGCTGCGGCGCATGATGGCCTGTACGGGCGATCCGGCGGTGTTCGATAACGATTCGTTCGAGATCGGGCGCGCAGTGCGGAACGGATGCGAAATCATCTGTATCTTCAATCATTCGGATCAGGTTAAGTCGATTGCTGTGCCGCTGCGGCGCAAGTCCCACTTGGTGGACTTCTGGACGGACTGCGACCTCGGCGAATTTGAGGGACACTACACGCTGTTCGATATGGCTCCACACTCAGGCCGGGTGCTGAAAGTGCTTTAATAGAATAAGGTGGATTCTTAGGCCTGCCATGCAACTGCATGGCAGGTTTTCTGATGGTCGAACGGACCCGCCTCTCGAACGTGTCAGCTATCTATGTTTTTTCAGAGATTCCGAGCGGATAGCTGACACATTTTCTTGGGCCACCGGGCAAACGTGTCAGCTTTCTATGTTTTTTCAGAGATTCCAAGTGGAAAGCTGACACATTTTCTGAAGCCACCGAGCAAACGTGTCAGCTATCTATGTTTTTTCAGAGATTTCAAGCGGAAAGCTGACACGATTCAGGAGGCGGGCCTGAACAAAAAAAGACATCGGAATAATCTCCGATGTCTGGATTTGCAAGCTTGTGTGCTATCAGGTATTGATCCCTTCCGCGTTGTAGACGAGCGCCATGAATTCGAGGTCCTCGGTGCCGTTGTTTTCGATGCTGTGGCCCTGTTCGGGCAGGATGAAACAGACGTCGCCGGGCACGACATGTGTGACGCTGTGGTCGTTGTCGATGAAGTCGCCCTCGCCCTTCAGAATGTAGTAGGGCTCGGTTTCGCCGTGATGAATGTGGAATCCGATGCTGGATCCGGGCGGCATGACAATGCGCGCGTACAGCCTGCCGTGGCCGTACAGCTCGTCTTTGGTGACGACATCGTAGAACGCGAGCGTGCCGCGTCCGTCCTGAACATGCTCTCTATAACGAGGAGCTTCTTTTCTGACCATAATGTGGCCTCCTTTTACGGTTTTATTGGTTCCTTTATAACAAAATCCGGCGGATCTGTCAAGTTGCGACTTGCGCATCCGGCCGTCAAGGTGTATGATATAGGACAGATTATGAAACAGGAGGTCACTTGTATGAAGATTGTATTGATTGAATCACTGGGTATCAGTAAAGAACTGCTGGATTCTTATGCCGAAGCGCTGCGCGCGCAGGGACATGAATTCACTGCATATGAAAGAGATCTGGACGTTGAGGTGCAGAAGGAGCGCCTGAAGGACGCGGACATTCTGATGATCGCGAATATGCCGCTTAAGGCTGAAGTCCTCGACGCCTGCCCCAATCTGAAATTCATCGACGTTGCGTTTACCGGCGTGGACCATATTCCGGTTGCCCGCGCGAAGGAGCTGGGCATTGCGGTCAGCAACGCGTCCGGTTATTCGAACGAATCCGTCGCCGAGCTGGTTCTGGGCATGACCCTGACGCTGGCCCGTAAGGTCCCGCTGGCGGACAAGCTGACCCGCACAGGCGGCGTGATCGGCAAGAACGTTGGATTTGAGCTGCAGGGCAAAACCGTCGGTATCATCGGAACCGGCGCGATCGGAAGCCGCGTCGCCGAGCTTTTCAACGCGTTTGGATGCCGCGTACTGGGCTATGACGTCAACCCGCGCAACCTGCCGAATGTAGAATACATGAGCATGGAAGATCTGCTTGCGCAGTCCGATATCGTGACACTGCACACGCCTCTGATCGATTCGACTCGCGGCCTGATCAACGCGAAGACGATCGCACTGATGAAAGACGGCGCGATCCTGATCAACGCTTCCCGTGGACCGGTTGTGGACGCCGCAGCGCTGGCGGAAGCCCTCAAGTCCGGTAAACTCGCGGCTGCAGGTGTTGATGTATACGACGTAGAGCCGCCGATTCCGGCCGAGAATCCGCTGCTGACCGCCCCGAACACGATTCTGACACCGCATATCGCTTTCCTGAGCGTAGAGTCCATGGTAAAGCGCGCGGCCATCGTATTCCATAGCCTGGATGAGTGGCTGAAGGGCAATCAGATCAACAAAATCGTGTAAGGTGACCGGCATGTATCAGGTACATCCCGATTTTAAGCCATATAAGCCCGTATCGAGCGAGGAACTGATCAGCATCCAGAACGAACCGGTGCTGGATCTCTCCGGCCTCGACAATCCGATCATTATCGAGAAAATCGAGCTGATTCGTACGCACAGGCAGTGGATCGTGCGGACGACTTCGAAGGACGGTATGGTCGGCCTCGGAATCTCCAACACCCGGATGCCGATCTCCTATCCGATGCTGACGGACCTGATGGCGCCGTACTGTATCAGCAAGGACGCGCGCACGCTGGAGAAACTGATCGACGAGATTTACGTCTACAAGAGCAATTACAAGCTGGCCGGAATTCCGTATTACGTAGCGCTTTCCGCGCTCGAGACAAGTATTCTGGACCTGCTGGCAAAATGCCGTAAAGTATCCCTCGGCGGCATGTTCGGACCGAAAATCCATGACCGCGTCAATGTCTATGCGGCGAGCGGCAACCGCGGCAATACCGCCGAAGAGGAGCTCGAAATCCTGAAACGCCGTGTTGATGAGATCGGCGCGAAGGCGATCAAGTTCAAGATCGGCGGCCGGATGAGCAAGAACGCGGATTCGCTTGAGGGCCGCAGCGAAGAGCTGATCTATCTGACCCGCAAGTATTTCGGGGACGATTTCATCATTCACGCCGATGGCAACGGGTCTTATGACGCGCCGGAAGCGATCCGTTACGGCAAGATCCTCGAAGACATCAACGCGTATTTCTACGAGGAGCCGTGCCCGTTTGACGACCTTGAGGAGAACCGCAAGGTCCGCGAAGCACTGACGATTCCGATCGCTTTTGGCGAGCAGGAAACCAGTCTGCGCCGTTTCCGCTGGCTGATCGAGCGTCACGCCGCAAGCGTGCTGCAGCCGGATATCCTGTACAACGGCGGGCTGATCCGCACAACAAAAGTGGCCAGGATGGCTGCCGCCGCCGATATGACGGTGACGCCGCACACCTCTGACCAGTTCTGCTTTGTGTATATCCTGCATTTTACGTCCTATACGCCGAATATCGGCAAGTATCAGGAGGATAAGCAGGGACTCGCGCTCGCCAACGAGCTGATGGATGGAGTTCTGACGATGAAAGACGGAGAACTCAATATTCCGGATGTGATCGGAGTGGGTGTCCGCGAGGATCATCCCTGGATCAAAGAAGCGGAGGTTCTGGCCTCGATCTCGTAAGGGAAGGTCCTGGCGTTGTCGCCGCGGGCTCAGCCACGCGATTCACTTTCGTAATATGTTTCACAAGTGCCGTCCGCATGGAAAATCTCACGGATATCGCCGTCTGAGAGGATCCTGTCGGACGGTTTTTTTGTTGTGTCTGCGGTGTTGCCGGAGAATCCAACTGCAGTGTTGGCAAGCCCGGATGCGGTGCCAGCAGGCCCGGCTGCAGTGCTGACATGCCATGGCTGCAGCAGCGGCACAGCCTCCCGGATCGGGTCCAGGCAGATCTGTCCCTCGCGGACGTGTACCTCGCGCGGGATCGTGAAGGCTCCGTTGCGGACAGCGTCGGAGGGCAGCGGGGCATAGTGCGGCATCCAGCCGATCAGAATGCGGCGGCCTGCGCCATCAGTTTTGTCATCCGAATTCCCGGCGGCGATGTCAGCCGGGTTCGTTGCAGTCTTACCATCCGAGGCTGTGTCATCATAAAAAGTCTGCGGAGCATAGAAATTCGGGCCTTTTTCTGGCTGCTGGAAACTCTCCGGAATGAAGCGGTTGCCGTCAAAATCGCCGAGAATAAACTGCTCGGTCCGGACTTTTTCCATGCGGGAGAACATCAGAATCCAGCGGCCGTCGACCGGATACAGATCCGGACATTCGGCGACAGGACCGTAGTTGCGGCTCTGGAAGATCGGCCCCATGTATTCCCAGTGGATCAGATCAACAGAACCGTACAGCAGGATGGAGGCCAGCCCGTCGACACCGGTCCCGCAGACCATGCGGTATTCTGTCCCCCACCGGAAGACCTTCGGGTCGCGGAAATCACGGTTTGACGGATCGAGAGGGTTCGTGCGGATGACAGGATTGCCGGCGTATTTTTCAAAATGCTTACCGTCCGAGACGACCAGGGACTGCGTCTGACCGTATTTTTCGGAGACGGACGTATACATCAGATATAAAGTGTCCCCTTCAACAAGCGCGGAGCCGGAAAAGCATCCGAGCCCATTGTCATAGGCCTGATCGGGATACAGCGCGATCGGGAGCTCTTCCCAGTGGAGCAGGTCGTCGGAGACCGCATGGCCCCAGTGCATTCTGTCCCAGTGCAGCGAGTATGGATTGTACTGAAAAAAGGCATGGTAACGGCCTTTATAACGGCATAAGCCGTTGGGGTCGTTGATCCAGCCTTTTGCAGGTTCAAAATGATACAGAGATTTTTGCTGTGGCATAATCGTTGTTCTGAATCGGCCCTCCGAAGAGGAGCCTTTTAGTATGTGGTACGACCCTGCAGCGCGCGCGTCAGCGTCATATCGTCGGTGTACTCCAGGTCGCCGCCGACGGGAATGCCGTTAGCGATGCGGCTTACCTTGATGCCGAGCGGCTTGACAAGGCGGGCAATATACATAGCGGTCGTCTCACCCTCAACGGTCGGATTGGTCGCCATGATCAGTTCTTTGACGGTGTCGTCACTGAGACGTGCAAGCAGCTCCTTGATTGTGAGCTCAGAAGGAGTGATGCCGGAAAGCGGTGAAATCACGCCGTGCAGGATATGGTAGAGGCCATGATACTGTCCCGTGCGTTCATAAGCCGCCATGTCGCGGGAATCCTCAACGACCATGATCACGCTGCGGTCGCGGGTGCCGTCCGCACAGACGGGACAGATCTCACCATCCGTAAGTGTGCAGCAATGCTTGCAGTAATGAACATGCTCGCGGGCTGTTGTCAGGGCGTTTGCCAGATTCTCGACGTCCTCAGGAGGCATCTCAATAATGTGAAAAGCGAGGCGCTGCGCGGACTTGCGGCCGAGGCCGGGAAGCCTTGCGAGGTTATTGATCAGCACCTCCATCGCGTTGCCGAAATATTCCATCAGAAGCTCCTTTAGAACATTCCGCCGGGTAGATTCAGACCGCCGGTGATCTGGCTCATGGACTGGCTGACCATCGCGTCAGCGTTGCGCATGGCTTCGTTGACCGCCGCGACGATCAAATCCTGCAGCATCTCAACATCGTCGGGATCGACTGCTTCTTTCTGAATCTCAACGGAGACAAGCTCTTTACGGCCGTTGACGACAACATGAACCGCGCCGCCGCCGGCTGTAGCCTCGACTGTCTGATTCTCCAGATCCTTCTGCATATCGGCCATTTTCTGTTGCATGCGCTGCGCCTGCTTCATCAGGTTCTGCATGCTGCCGGGCATCTGACCGCTGTAACCGCCACGTTTTGCCATAATAGATGTGGTGCCGGGCCGAAAAACACTGTGCGGTTAGCTGAACCGCATGGTTTCAAACCGCTGCGCCGCCGGATCTCAGCCGTGGGCTGAACCACGTGATCCCGGGGCGGGCACCGTCCTCCCTTCTGTATTATCGATTGTAATTGTACTGTATTTGCGCCGGAATTGCAAGATGCCGGCGTGCTATGCTGACCCGTGTCAGGTAATATTAGGTAATGTTGACCGGACCGCCGATGCTGCGCAGGATACCGTCGAGATCGAGC
Source organism: uncultured Eubacteriales bacterium (assembly GCA_902782895.1). Taxonomy (GTDB): domain Bacteria; phylum Bacillota; class Clostridia; order Lachnospirales; family Bianqueaceae; genus RUG12817. The sequence continues at coordinate 2,174 of CACZPA010000082.1, read as the reverse complement.
TGCCCGTCCATGGGGCCCTCCGCGCCGCCGAAAAATGTCTTGTTTACGGCTTTTACGGGGACTTGTCCGATCACGGCCTGAATGCTCTGTGCGATGCGCTGCACGATCGAAGGGTTGCCTCGATTGAGCAGGCTAAGCTTGAAATCGTCCGAAACCACGAGGAAAACGCCTTCGTCGTTCTGACGGAGTTCTGTCCCTTCCAGCGCGTGGAACTGTTTATTCAGCATATCCTGATAGATCCGCTGCCAGTCCATCTCGGAGAGCTTAGGATAGCCGATCGCGGCCGAAGCCGGAGCGGTTGTCTGGCTGGCGGGCTCTGTGGATCCGGCGGGCTCGGCTGCCGTACTGATGGGTTCTGGTGCCGATACTGCCGGCTCTGGTGAAGAAATCACTGGCCCTGTTGCAGAAATCGCCGACTCTGGTGCCGGAGCAGCCGTGGCAGCGGCTTTGTTTATCGGCACACCCGTATTCACAGCAGCGGCCTGGATCGGAATTCCGTTCGCGATCTTTCTTTCGAGGGTCTCGATCCGCGCGAGTAGCGCACGGGTATCGCGGTCCTCAAGGCGGCACAGCCGAAGCAGCCCAACCTCGAGCAGGATACGTTTTTCCGTCGAAGTACGCAGGGAGAGCTCGAGCGCCGCAAGCTCTTCCGTGTAGTAGCTGATGGTGTCCGGACCGGCCTGGGAAGCGATTTCGCGGATCTCGCAAAGCTCGGACTCGGGTACAGCGAGCATGTCGTATGCGGCCTGTCCCATCATCTGCAGAAGCAGAATATTCCGCATATAGGCGATCCAGTCGAGAAGAAAACGCGTTGTGTCGCGGCCGGAGGCGAGCAGCGTTTCTGTCTCTTCCAGACACGCGCGGCGATCGCGGGCGAGCAGCGTTTTTGTCATCGTATAGAAGATATGCCGATCGGCCGCACCGAGGATATCCAGAACCATCCCTACTGTGATGTGCTCGTTCATATAGTAAGACGAGCACTGGTCGAGAATGCTCAGCGCGTCACGGCAGCCGCCATCCGCAGCGTCCGCGATATAGCGCAGCGCGTCGTCTTCGATGTCGATCTTCTCCTCATGGCAGATCTGCTGCAGATGACGTGTCAAAACCGGCCCGCCAATGCGGCGAAAATCATAGCGCTGGCAGCGGGAGAGGATCGTTGGAAGGATTTTGTGCGGCTCGGTGGTCGCGAGAATGAAGATCACGTGTGCCGGCGGCTCCTCCAGAGTCTTGAGAAGCGCGTTGAAAGCGCTTGTGGAAAGCATGTGCACTTCGTCGATGATGTAAACACGGTACTTGCCATTTGTCGGCACATACTGGACTTCCTCGCGGAGGTCGCGGATGTTGTCAACACCGTTGTTGGAGGCCGCATCGATCTCAATAATATTGTAGTCGTTCTCGCCCTGCCGGCACATTTCGCATTCGTTGCAGGGATTGCCGTCTTTAGGGTTGAGGCAGTTGACAGCCCGCGCGAAAATCTTGGCGGTCGATGTCTTGCCTGTCCCGCGTGTGCCGCAGAAAAGATATGCGTGACCGATATGGCCGCTTTTGACCTGGTTGCGCAGGGCAGTCATGACGGCGTCCTGCCCTATGACCTCGGAAAACGTGCGGGGACGCCATTTCCGGTATAATGCCTGATATGCCATATGGTACCTCCTTGTGAGAGTAGTTTTATCTGAAAGCCGGCGTAATACATGACCGGACAAAAAAGGCGCCTGAGAACCTGTTTTGAGAATCCCAGATGCCGTGTTTTCTCTAAAAGCTCTGTGCATCCATCTTTGTTAAGTACTCACAAGCGTTACGCAAGACAGCCGGCTCCTTCCAGGCTTCCCCGCGTCACATAGAATTACTCCCTTAGTGCTGCTTCCTTCCGGACCTGACACGGTTCAAAAGATCCTATTGCACGGGACCCGGCGATCATCACCGCGTTCCTCACGGCAGACCCTGCTCATACGAATCGGGGATGGATATAACCCCCGCTGTAGCGGATTGCGGGTACAGGGCACCGCTATCTCCCCGGCCGCACAGAGCAATATTATTATAAAAGAAAGAAGAGATACTGTCAAGGAATATATTTTTCTTTAATTTTTCGATTTGACCAGCCAAAACCAAACGACGTGCGATAATAAAAGTGTGGAGGGCTTCACGGTTCCGCAATTCTGTGTCTCTGTTGGTTT
>CACZPA010000081.1 GCA_902782895.1 uncultured Eubacteriales bacterium | reverse complement strand
CGCCGCTAACGAAGAGATCCCGATGACGGAGATCGCGACCTATCTGGCAGCCGGATTCATGGACAAGTTCGCGGGACTCGTCAATCCGAATGTTAAGCCACTTTCCATAGAAGAGGTCAAGCAGTTTATCAGAGAACTCGGCCTTGAAGCTGCTTCAATCCAGCAGAGCTTCCAGAATGGAGATTATCCGGAAGCCCGTATGCCGGAGATGGATATTGATGATCTGAAGCGTTATGGAGTGCCGGATCGCGGCACGCTGCCTCGTCCCTGGGCAGAGGCTTCCACGACGATCGCCGATCATGTAGAAGGAGCATTAGGCGCTCATAAGGCTGCTCTGAACGCAGAGCTTCCGACCTATGACCGCGCGCGTCTGCAGGAGGACGGTACATCTTCACTGCTCGGCAAGATATTCCTGAAATTGCTGACACTTGCGGAAAATCCGCAGTATGGACCTTTCTATGCGGCTTCTATCCTGAGCCACAGCGGATTTGATCTACTTTCCGTACTGAGAGGCCAGATCGATTACGCCGACGAGTCCGTACAGACAGCCCGCAGCCGTCAGAGCGAATTCCTCGATTATATCGTGGATGACGCGTCGGCATTCTGCGGCGCGGTTCTGGGACGCAAAGGCAAATATACCAAGTATAAACAGACCGTTGAGGATTATCTCGGATTCGTCATCAGAGAGAAGGAGTATCAGGCGATTTCTGACATCCTGAATAAGCTGGTTACCGATCTGCAGAGAGTCCTGACGCAGGGCTATTTCAAGCCCCTGACCGATCTGCTGACCGAGCTCGAGTATACGTTCAAAGAGAATACGAACTATACGATCCAGAAGAGCAAAGAAGCCAAGAAGGAGAAGGATTACACGATCCGCCTTCTCGAGCTGAACGATATCAAGGATGATCTGGACAAGGCCATCAAGAATCTGCAGCCCAATGAGCTCGTCACGAAGTTTGTGGATTATCTGATTGCGAAGCCGGATGAGTGGCGTACCACGACGGACGATCAGGTTATCGGACGTTTTATCAGCACCTATATGCAGGAGCAGTTCAGCGCGATCGTAAATCAGCAGATGCAGCAGTTCCTGATCAAGAAATATCCGAAGGCGACGAGTATCGTTGAGCTGACCAAGATTGTTCAGGAGGATATCATCAAGAAGCTTGCCGAGAGCGCGGAGCCGATGTTCTGGCGTGATCCGGTCTACAAGGGTGATACCTTTGACAGTGTCAGCATGTCCGTGCCGAGCGGATCCACCGTTATCTGCAACGCGGCAGAGGCTTATGCGAGGATTTCGTCCGAATTCACCGTCCGTCAGACAGGTCTGCAGGACAGAATCTTCGCTCTGCGTTTCTGCAGCGGTATTCCGTTCTACGCTTATCAGGGCGTTACGCTGATGAAACAGATCTATGATTCTTCAGCGGGAACAGCTTCCGGAGCCGGAGCACATCTGTATTGCAAGACCGGACGCGGACAGTTCGGCCAGCATGACTGGCGCACCGAGATCCCGACACCGATGCCCATGTCCGCGCAGGCTTCGCTGATCCCGAACGGAGAGGCGCTTAAGGAACTGTATATCCAGGGCCGCGACGCCGGCATTATCCGGGAAGAGCTGGATATCTCCGGACAGCCGGACGGCAACTACAGGATCTATTTCCTGGATCCGGAACCGGAGCATAATTATACTGTAGATGATTTCAAGGGACCGAACGGAGAATTCCTTGTCAATAAGTGGGACGCGGAGCGCAAGACACTGCAGGACAGACTGGCGGCCCGCAAGGCCAACGCGGATCCGAATCATTCGATCTCTCTGAAGAATGACGGAGACGACCGCGGCGGCAGCTTCAAGGAAATGATCCGTATCGATTATTTCGTACATTACCGCCGTTATCAGGAAGCGGTGCGTCAGGAGTTGGATTCCCGCAAGAATCTGGAAGATGCCCTCAAGAATCTGGACGATCTGAGAGCAAACGTCGAGAACTACGACCGCGAGGTGCAGTCCTTTGCGGAGGAAATGTTCTTCGGCTATATCAAGGGCATGAACGCGGAAGGCACTCCCGATTACGAATACGGCCGTATGCGTTCGGTAGAGTATGATTATCAGGATGCTTACCATGTAGCGCAGAAGGAAGTCTTTGCCGCGCGCAACGATGAAGGCGCGTACCGTGATCATCCGTTGTACCGCGCGTTCCTGCACTATACGGAGATGGATCCGGACGGTGAGCCCAGACGTTCCCTTGATCTGCTGCGCCGTGACCGTAAGGCCGGCACGATGAAAGCAGGCGTGGATAACGTCATCGCTTACAAGATGGAGCAGAAGTGGAATCCGGACATGGTGGCGGATCTGGAGAGAAAAGTCCGCAGCAATTTCGGGGCCGAAGACAACCAGAGCATCATGCGTTTCTATCGGACCTTTGTCGCGAATATCCATGAATTCAAGAGCCAGTTCACACCGGAAGGCTGGATAAAGCAGAGCGCTGACGCGGAGCCCGTGAAACCAGCGGCCGCGACGACAGTAAACGAAGCTCCGATCACCTGGACTGCGCCAAAGGCCGACGGAGATACCTGGACCTGCCCGGTTTGCGGCAAGGAGCAGACAGGCATGTTCTGCCCGAATGACGGTACCAGAAAACCGGAACCGCAGCCGGCGGCGGACGATGATTCCTGGATCTGCCCGACCTGCGGACAGAAGCGTACGGGACTGTTCTGCTCCGCTGACGGAACCAAGAGACCGGAAAAGGTTGAGGACGACAGCTGGATCTGCCCGGTCTGCGGACAGAAGCGTACAGGACTGTTCTGCTCTGCTGACGGAACCCGGAAACCGGATAAGGCTCCGGAAGCACCCGCGTTCTGGTTCTGCACGAACTGCGGCACCAAGAACACCGGCATGTTCTGCGAGAAGTGCGGAACCAAGAAAGCGTAACAGATCAACAATCTGAACAAAGACTTAAGCCCGGTTGCTTTGCTGGGGACCGGGCTTGAGTCAATTTATTGAGATTCGGATGATTCCCGTAATTATCCTAAAGCAGCAAGGAGAGAGACATAATGCCAGAAAGATCCAGAGGCGAAATATACCGGCAGCTGATCGATAACTGCGGCAACAGACTCAGAGGCAACGCGATTGACGGCAATGGGCGGATGATCCAGATGCCCCTGCTGAGTATTTTCTTCGGGCAGGAAGCGGAACGGAATATCCCGGTTGTGATGGACACGTATAACGCTTACTGGGTCGATGCGCGGCATCTTCTTACTTTGGGACAATGGGATTACAATCCGGCAGAGGTGGAACGCCGCTGCAATATTATGAGCGGTAATCCCAACCGCCTTTTCCAGGAATACAATCATCTGCTGCTTGCTTATTTCTGGGACATCATGGACGATACATTTGAGACAGCGTTTCAGATGGCACAGGACACGCTTCCTTTCTCCGTCATGACACGTTATGACTGTCTCTATTTTATCTTTTGCAAAGATTCCACGGCATATTACCGTCAGATCAAAAAGGACCGCCTGAACCGTGTGATGGATTGGGCGGCCGCTACAAACCGCCATCTCCTGATCCTGAGCGACTCGACCGATCAGGGCATATTGAATGAAGAGACCTATCCGGAGAATTACCGTATCTGCGCAAATATTCTGACAATTATCGACAGCGTGTATTATACGGACGCGATGCGCAGAGAGACACAGCTGGGACCAGAATTACTGATGAATCTACAGAGAGCACCGTATTACAGTGCTTCTTTCTATTCCATAGAGAAAAATACCCATGATATCGCCTGCGTTACGCTGGATACCATGCTGACCGAGTACAAGAACATCGCGAGACGTTCCAATTCCATGCAGAACGTGCGAGAGCGTCTGTGCGGCGTCGGTAAGGATTATCCGGATCTTTTTGATGAGTTTTTTCAGGAAAATCTGCTGCGCTTCCTGCACGCGGACGTGTCTTTCCTGAGGACCATGCCATGGACGCCGGCAATGGAAAAGCTGGAGCAGAGCATTATCAATCCCCGCAGGAGCTGGGGCCGCAGCCTCAATCCCGCAGAGTGCGCCGAAGACGCGGTGATGTCGTTGTCCGGTTCACAGGACAGCGGACCGGGGATCTGGGATCTGGTCTATGACCGCTATTACGGCAGCGCGTTACGGGAGTGGGAGAGGCAGGAAGAAGGACTGACGATCCAGAGCTTCTTCGAACAGAAGCTGAACAGCCGCCTGAGCTACATTGAGCAGCGTGACATGCTTGGTCCCGAGATTGAAAGACTGGAACGGCAGGGAGATGATCTGATCCGGAACTACCGGATGGCGGATCCGGTCGATCCCGGCAGCATGAAGCTCGAGGACTGGCTGGATGACTGCGCGGTCGCGCAGATGAAGAGGGAGCTGTATCCGACACTTCTGGAAAACCTGATTCAGGCGATGCGTAATATGGCGCTTAAGTCCAAAGACTTTGAAGATGTACTGCAGGAGGCGGACCGCAACGTGCCCGGCGAGAGGGCGGAAGAATCGATTCGGACCGCGTACAGTCATTATGCCAAGGAACTGTTTGGGCAGCATCCGGAGGTTTTGACGGACAATATCCGTCCCTGTGATCCGGATGATCTTCCGGCAGAGCTGGATAAGGCCTTTACACAGCTGATTCAGGCAGACGCGGCCGGTGCGAAGATCTATACGGCTTCACTGGAAAAAGACCTTGCGTTTCAGATTGAGAGAGGCGGGGTACAGGCCTCACGGGATACGATATACGCCTGCTTCCGGCAGAATCTTGAGGAGATGCGCCGCCTGCGCACCTTACATACGCCTTCGGATACGATGCTTTACAGTATGGTAAACGAAAACGCGGCGTTCCTGAATGATCTGCGGCAGGATCAGTTCGGAATGGTCTTCCGGTCCGCGCGCGCGGATGTGATCGAACGTCTGATGATCTATCCAGTCAATCGCGGAGATATCGTGCTCGAGTAAACGGGAGGGTATTATGGCATTCAGAGAAATCAACATGGACGCGCTCAATATCCGGGATTTCCGGGTCGGACGATTTCAGAACGGCAGGTATTTTATCAGTCTGGCCAATACACTGGCGGACGGGTATGTCATCTGTTTCTCCAAGACACAGAATCCGATTACGCTGGATGACCTTGTAGGCTGTCCGCAGGAGTTCCTGAATTATCTGCTGCAGGAAGGATACGCGCAATATCAGCTTCCCTCAGGAGAATGGATAGCACTGCGGGCGGTTCCGCGCCGGGCTTTCGACGCGATGCCGACTTTCTCGGATTTTACGACACATCCGCCGGAAAGAATCCAGGTCTGGACGATGCTGGTGCGTCCGCATATGGATATATACGTGCCTAAACAGCCAGGCGCGGAGACACAGTTCCTCCCGGCTTTTTATTCCGTCAGCTGGAGAGACGGCGGGCGTGATGCAAACGGAGGCTCAAGACCGGGAGAGCTGGTCGTTTCCATTGCGAGAGAGGTCCAGTACGTACAGGGATCGCTGGAATACCGAGTGGGAGAACACGAACCGATTCCGCTTCCTTACAACGCGCTGGGACAGAAACTGTATATTCAGAATAACGGGGAACCGGTTATTGTTCAGCCGGCCGCGGGATTTGAGAACCGTTACCGCGACGAAGCGGCCCGCAATCATTAAGGGAGGGACAGGACTTTATGGGAAACTATCATATCACGTGTCCGTATTGTTTCAGTAAATTTGATGACGATCAGGTCATTTTCCGCGCGAATACCTCCTATACGGAGGAGCAGACCCAGGATCCGAGACTGTCGCAGGACGAGAGAGATGTACGCAAGCTCTTCCGTCAGTATGACCCGACGACCAAAAGGGCACAGGATATCGTCCCTGCGGATCACGCGGACCGGGAACTGATGGCATACTGGGAGACGAGAGGCGGCGATACCGGCTTTACGACAGCAGATCCGCATTGGATGAATCCGCATATCGACCCGAATTCCATAACCTTCCGCGATATGATTTCCCAGCGCGGGCAGGGAGAAGTCCGTCCGGACGAGGACGGTTTTGTCCGTGACAAGGATGGATTTATCTACCGTGTCGTAGACCGGATGGAGACAGATCTCGCGCTTCCGATGGCGCGTCTTTGCCCTAAATGCCACAATCCGCTCCCGCTCGCGACCTACGGTAAATACGATGTGCTTTTCATCGGCGTTGTCGGTATTACCTCCTGCGGCAAAACCGTTTTTCTGAACCAGCTGCTGAAGAGATTCCCGGCCGCCATGAGGGGCACGGGCTATCATATGGGAGATTCAAACCTAGCGACGCTGAATGAGTCGGTTGCCCGCAACCATCCGCTGCCGGGCGCTACGGATGATAAGCTGATGCGCCGTCCGCTGGCGATCCAGATGCTTGTGGACCGGGACAATAAGGATCCGAACGCGACGCCCAGGACACTTGTTTTCTATGATATCGCAGGTGAGAACTGCGTCGAATCCGTTGATGACAAGGGCAATATTCAGGAGCGCAACTCCGTTTCAACCTATCTGGGACAGTGCAACGGACTGCTTTTCCTGATCGACCCCAAGCAGATTCCGTATTTCTCCGGCAATATGAATATCGAAAACGCCAAGGAAGTCGCGGACGTCATCAATAAAGTCATCCCGCTGCGCGGCACGAAGACCTGGGATGACGTACCGGTAGCGATCGTACTGACCAAGAGCGACCGTATCCCGCCCAATGTCATCCGCGAGTTCCCGGAGATGGCGCAGCCGGCGCGTACGGAGGGCGAGAACGGCAAACAGGGTTTTGCCAGAGATCATTATGTTCCGCTCAATAATTTCCTGAAAGAGAAGTTCGAAGAGAACGAGAGCGATATTGAGGCAGCACTGGATTCTTTCCAGAAGCACGCTTATTTTGCCGTGTCCGCGATCACGTGCGGTGTCCAGAACCGTTTTGAAAAGCATGGCAATATCTATTTCCTGGACACGATGAACAACGATAAACTGGACGATCTGAAGCATTTTGTGAACCGCTGGAACGGCGCGGACAGCCTTGCCGGGATCAGGCCGCAGGACCGTCTGTACCACGGGGAAAGATCCCGCATGGATCCGAACCGCGTGCTGGCTCCTGTCAGAGCCGCTGACGGCAGCGAGATCAGTTTTGACATCAACGCGCAGATCCTGCCGATGCAGGCACTTGCCGCGATGGCACAGCAGGGAGGACGTCAGGGACGCAGTCAGCGCGCAAGTGCTGTGGTTTCTCAGGCTTCCGGGGACGCAGGCGCGGGTCCGGCAACAAGACAGAGCCGCGGATCCCGCGGACGCGCCAGCGCTGTCGTCGGAAGTGCTATCGTGAATACCGCGTCCACTGTGGAAGAGAATACCGAAACAGCCGTGCAGAATGATTCAGTACAGACCGTACAGAATCCGGTCGATATAGAGACGGAGATCCAGGCTTTTGCGATGGGTAATTATATGCACGCGATCAATCTGACGGTGGATGATGTGCTGACGCTGACGCTGCAGAGCTATCCGGACGGTAACCCGAATCCGAGACGGATCGAAGAACCGATCAAGTGGCTGCTGTGGCAGCTGCATTTCCTGGAGCCAAAGCAGTTTGCATGGACGCCCGAGCCTGCACGTCCCCGGATCATGATTACTCCGGCGCAAAAGAGAAGGTATGAGGACTCACTTGCGGAATGGAGAGAACAGAACGAACAGGCAGAGAAAGAATTCTGGGCCTGCGATATATCTTCTGTTGATCCGAATGTAATCGATATTACCGGTGGCCGTGTTGATGAGAGCCACGAGTATTATGAAGACCATTACAATGACCGTCCGATGTATCGTGATGGTCAGGGCGGCTACGGTGGCCAAGGCGGTTACGGTGGCCAGGGTGGCTACGGCGGTGGCCAAGGCGGCTATGGCGGCCAGGGCGGTTACGGTGGTCAGGGCGGCTACGGTGGCCAGGGCGGCTATGGCGGCCAGGGCGGCTATGGTGGAGGCCAAGGCGGCTATGGTGGCAATCAGGGCGGCTATGGTGGCCAGGGTGGCTACGGCAGTGGCCAGGGCGGCTACGGTGGCGGTCAGAACAGCTATGGCAACCAAGGCGGTTACGGTGGAGGCCAAGGCGGCTATGGTGGCAACCAGGGCGGCTATGGTGGCAACCAGGGCGGCTATGGCGGCAACCAGGGCGGCTATGGTGGAGGCCAAGGCGGCTATGGTGGAGGCCAAGGCGGCTATGGTGGCAACCAAGGTGGCTACGGCGGCCAGGGTGGTTACGGTGGCAACCAGGGCGGCTACGGATATAATAATCCTGACAATCCGGACCAGAATCCTGACAATCCCAATAACAACCGCGGCGGTTACAATGGAGGCTATGGACGATGAAATTTGAACAGGCCTGCCGTTTCCGTGCATCGGGCGGATACCGGATCACAGCGCATACAAACAACATTACCGAAGACAATACCCGGCATATGGCTGTTTTTTCCGATACGATGAATACACTTTTTGAACGCGGCGGAGACTCGGTTATGACATTGGCGATTCAGGAATATGATGCCATGCTGACCGTGAGCACAATGCGTTCGGACGTCGGCGGACGTCCTGCCATTTTCAGCAATACCTTCTTTATCCCTCTGGAAGATTACAACTGGCTGATGGAAAAGAATCCGTCGATCATTCTGACCATACCGGATGATGTTTTCCAGGTCATGGAGATTGCCGGACTGGAGCATCTGAATCCGGTCGAGATCAATGAAAATATGGATCCGCTTCTCTATCTGGAGGACGTCCGGAACGATTATCAACTGGACAAAGAACGCTACGCGACGCTTCTGACCGGCGCGGTACGCGCCTTGACAGGCGGCGGATCGCTTTGCATCCGCGCGAACGCGGACCCGTATCTTTCCATGGATATTGTGCGGGATATGGTTTTCTGCGTCGCGAAAGGCATTATACCCAGCCTGCGCGGACAGCTGACCTGGTCGAGTGCGCTTGATACCCGGCAGAAAGTCTGCCTGAACAACGGAGGAGCTCGGATCGGCAGCGCCAGTATGCTGAGTTTCCCGGCGTATGCTGATGGAACAGCCGATATCGGAAACGTCGACCCGATGACCCAGCGCGTTTTTGACGCGATCGCGGGAGCTTCGGATGAGGAGCGGGACCGGATGCTGGACGCTATGCAGAACTGGCTGGATAATCTGCTGGGACCGGGAGGCCGTCCGGACTTTTATCTGTATGTGATGTCCTGGTATATCGCTACCGGATATCCGCTGTCCAGTCAGGAGGCACAGTCCCTTCTGCAGATTCTGACGAATTCAGCCGGAATTGCCGAGATCAAAGAGGAAGCCAGAGAAGAAGTCACGATGGATCTGCTGCGGTACTGCGGGGACGGATCCGAGGATCCGGCGCTGACCGAGCTTTTAGGTAAGCTGTACGAGAAGAGTGTCGCGGAGAGCAAAACCGCTATGATAACGGTTGTAAAAGAGGCAGTTCTTCGGCTCCCGGCTAAAGAGCAGTTCCAGATCACAAGATACCTGATGGATAAAGCGGCTGACCCGCTGATCACGTCCAAAGCGGCTGACCGGCTGGCAGAATACGCAGCCTCCGGAAGCGCTCTTCCGATGGATCAGGGGGCAGAGATTCTGGCCTGGTGCGAGAAGAAGAAGCTCACGTCCGTTCAGATCAAGAAGCTCTGCGGTAATTATATCAGACAGCTTCCGGTTCCCGAGCAGATCAATCTTGCTGACAGAATTACAAGAGATCTGTTGTCTGTCAATCCGCAGAACAGAGAACTGGACTGCTTCCTGCTGAACAGTCTTGTGACAGATATGATGGATCCTGTATTCTCCGCAGCCGGCACGGCCTTGTCCGATGATGCGGTCAGCAATCTGGTCAGACTCTGGACGCGTCTGGATAAATGGAATCCAGAAGAGGATAAGCTGCAGGAGACGATTACGAATTATATCTACTCCAAGAAGCTCCATACAATGTCCAATCTGTGGGAACAGACGGATTATCTGCAGTGGATGGAGAAAAATGTCCCGAATCTTTTCAAACAAATCGAGGACAAGATACACCGCAATCCTGCCGATAAAGAGATGTGGGATACTTTTACCGTGTCGCGTTATCTCAGAAAAGGCATGACCTTGAATGAACTGGTGGATGCATCTGTCTATAACCCTGTACGGGATATGCGCAGCGGATTCGAGAGAAACTTCGTCTATTACTGGAATGAACAGATGAAGGAAGACATTCAGAAAATCGAAGGCTTTGCCTGGCGCTATGACTGGGTGTTCAGCGTTCAGGATAAGCTCAAGGTAGTGATGAAACACTGCTCGAGAGAAAGCTGTTACAGTATTTTTGCAGAGACGGTCCGGCTCTTCTGGCAGACGCTGCGTTATTCGGAAGTGATCCGGGATATCGATGAATGGATCAGGAATGGCAAGGAACGCAATGCTCTAGAAAGGTTATCCGTTAAAGACCGGTTTAATAATCAGGCGATCCTTGACACTATCGAGAAGAAGCTCGGGATCCGTAAGCTGTGGGAATCCCTTATGGCTGGGCTGAACAGTGATTCCAAAGCGGTGAATTGCAGGTATTTCATCCAGGTAATGCTGGCGGAGAATTCTTCCTTCAACGTTCCGGAGAAGCAGGATATCGCCTCCGTAATGAATTATATGGCTGGAGAGATCTATCTGATTACGGGAGGCCTGGTAGCCTGGGATCTGCTCGTTATGGGAAATACCGTTTATAACGAGGACGGTTCAAGACAGTTCCAGGCATCGAAGCTTGCGGAAGCCATTAACGCGATAACGGCTGCTTCTGATCCGGCTATTCTGCGGGTCGCGGCAGAGTCGTCACAGATCCTGAACAATGAGAACGCCAAAGATCTGCTGAAGGAGCTGCGCGGTGTAGCCAGAAGTTCCGAACCGATAGCACTGCTTCTGGAAGAACTGAAAAAGAACGGTTCTGCAGGCGGTTCGCGCGGCCTTTTCGGCCTGAACAAAGAATCCATGCAGGAAGGTGTCGCAGGGCTTTTCGGCAAGCATAAGTAATAGGAATGTCTGATACGGATACCAGAGGTCTGACTCCGGCAGATGACAGTCAGACAGGGAGGAGATGGGCAATTGGAAGAGATCTATGATGAGAACTGGTGGCAGAACGGTGAGTGGTTATCCAGCTGCCTGACCGGAACAAATTTCTATGAGGTCGTGGACAATGAACCGCACTATCTCGAAGAGATCAGGGACGGTAACCTGGAGGAAAGAGTCCACGTTGACAGCGACCATCAGTTTATCAAGGTACGGGCCGTGGGCTCCAGAGAGTCGCAGTGGATGATGCTGGATCATGACGGAAAGAATATCGACCGCATGGAGGAAGTCCTGGGACGGGTCGTCCTGACAAAACTGCGCGGAGTGGACGGCTTTTTCCTGCCGTATGATATGATCTGGGACCGGAGCGGTGATGACGAGCTTGCAGGCTACGTCATGCATCCGATCGATACGTCGCGTTTCGTACCGATCCGGAATTATCTGCATACGACGCAGGCGCCCCGCTGGTTTCTTTCATACAGTCTGTTTGAACGGATCGGTCTGATGCAGAGTAAAGGCATCACCATGGGCGGATTCGGCAGAGAGCAGGTTTTCGTGGACCAGAGGGATATGCGGATCTGGATCTTTACAGGCGACAGCCTTCGGATCGGCAGGAAGACGGGAGAAGCCATCCCGAGCTGGGAATATGATGACAGATATCAGGACGGATTCCTGGCAGCACCGAGAGCCGCGATCGATGAATTCCGGGAGCGCGGGATCCAGGTGCCTGCGATCGTCTACGACATCTTCTCAGCGGCTTCGCTGGCCTTCTATCTCCTGTTTTATACCCATCCTTTTGTAGGCAACTACTACTGGTATAGCGGCAGCCTGAATCCGGCTGTATATCACGATTATTACCAGACACATCCGATGTATATTTTTGACGAGGAGCATATCGAGTCAAATCCGAACGTCCTGCAGAACGATCCGGATCAGGAGTTCAACGCCATCGTTCTGGAGCAGTGGGACAGGACGGCGCCCGAGCTTAAGGCTCTGTTCAACAGCCTGTTCATGGATATCTGCTATCCGCATGAATTCACCGGGCAGGAGAATTATCTGCAGGTAGAGAACTGGCTTCAGGCGATCAATATCGACGGCAGCAGGAACGATAACGAGATCAGCAGACAGGACATTGATTTTACAATGTACCAATCACTGTTAGTTTGAGAGGGATAAAAGATGAGCTTTACGAATCTGAAAGCAACCTTTGATATTGTGATCAATAAAGGAGGCGCGGATGTTCTCCAGAACGCGGATACCTTCTGCGAGGGACTGCGGCAGGAAGGGACCAATGAAGTGGATATCCGGACGGTCGGTTTGCTGCTGGGAGCATGTCCTTCGGTACTGACAACCGTACGCGACGCGGCAAACGGCTCGGTCAATCTGACCAACGCGGAAGCAGAGTCGCTGGTCAATGCTGCCGTACAGGAGACGAACCTCAATACTTCGACGGTCCGTCGGATCCTGTCGGATCTGTTCCATGCGGCCGGGGTCAGTTTTCCCGATGAAATACCCGAAACAGCGTTTTCGTTCCGCGCGGGCAACGGCGCTCCCAAGGCTTTGCTGAAGCCTTTGACCATGGGAGTACCGGATCCAGAGTTTGCCGCGACACTGCAGCCTGTGCCCAAGGAGTATGCGAATGTATTGGAGACAGAAGACGAGGACGCGTCCGAGTATGAACTCGATACGGATGATGTTGACGCGCTTGCGATTCTGGCGGCTAACGGGGATGCCAAGGCCTGCTATCTGATAGGCCTGCATTTATACGATGAGAAAACCGATAGCAGCAGGGATAAGGCAAGGATCTATTTTGAGCGGGCGGCCGAGCTCGGCTACGGTCCCGCTTACGGAGCGCTTGCGGATTACGAGATCAGCGGGAAGCGCCAGAATATGCGCAAAGCCGCTGTCTATCTGCGGCATCCTGGCTCGTTGTCTCAACCGGACGGTTCCCGGTGGAGAGATAACGCGGCCAAAGTATTCGCGTTCTGGGATACCAATAAGCGGCGCTTCATACCGACGCTGATCCTTGCGCTTGTTTTCCTGGTTCTGTCGTTATACTGCTTTACTGCCTCGACGGTCTTTGGACTGATCGCGACGATCGTATCGGCTGCCTGTATCGTAATGACGGTTCTGATCCGTTTCCGCTTCCAGTATGTCAGCTATTCCTGGATCTATCTGGGATTTACGGTCAGCTGGCTTCTGATGATCCTGGCCATTTTCTAAGGGGTGGACCGGATGAAATCTAAAGATTCCCGTAAAAGAATGGATGGTCTGCCGTCCAAGGCGGTAAACTGGATTGCCATGGGCCTGATCTTCCTGTACATCGGCTGGAGGTCCTGGGGACTCTACAGCGCCGCTGAGCAGTTTGAGCAGCTGGATGATTTCTTCCCGATTATCCTTGCCGCCGCGGTATGGCTGATCGGACTGATCATCCTGGTGCTCAGGAAAAGAGGACTCCATCGTATTACACGTCCTTTCTGGAGTAATGTGCCTTTACTTGTGCTGCTTTTGTTTATCGTAAAGGGCATTTTTACCATGCAGCCGAACCTGGCCTGGATTACAGATTACGCATTATATATCCTGAACATGCATGAAGAATCTGTGGCAAAGCTGATGTCGCTGATTCTGGTCGCTGTCGTCGCGTCCGTGCTGATCCGGCATTTTATCCCGGATTTCAGAAATAATATTCTGTGTGTCCTCGCGATCTGGTTTTTCCTCGGCTCGTATATGATGCTGATCGCGATAGAAATCGGACGCCGGATCGGATTCGCGCCTTTAAACGCGAAGGCTTTTAGCAACATGAGCCTGCTGTCTCAGACCCCGTATTTTCTGTTTATGATACCGGTTTTTGGATTCCTGCGGGAAATGCACGGACAGATATCCAAAAAGCTCGCGGTAAAGATGCAGAGAACTGGCGGCAGTGTTTTCGAGAGTCAGCTGGTTTTCTCCCTGTCTTCTAAATATGAGCCGGTCAAATACCGGGCTTTGTTCTCAACGGTCACGGCTTTTACGGTGGTCGCGCTTTATACAATACTGATGCAGGATCCTCTGTGCGGAGAGTACTTCGGATGGGGATTCGCGGAAGCGCTGCCTTTGACCAGAATTGCCTGGCCGGCGGTGATCGGCGGTATTCTGGTTTTCCTGGACCGCAATGTGCACAGAAGCAGCCTGAAGGAGACAAAATCACTGAGAGGCCGCATGCTGGGATATAGCCTGCTTGCGTTTGCCAGCTATGTTCTGATGTGCCAGTGGCTTGTCAAGAGCGCGAATCTGTATGTCTACATGTTTGGCGTTCCGGTTCTCTGCATTATCATTGAGCAGGTACTGGAGTCACAGATTCTGAAGTCCTGCAGGCAGGGAGAGAGGACCGAGACGGCCAATACGGTCTGGATGGATTATGAGCCGCTGATCTGGATTGTCGGCGTGCTTTCGCTGTTCGCGGTCGGTACGATGCTTAATTTCATGCCGCGGTATCTGATCCTTGTTCTGGTGATTCTGGTGCTGTACGCTGCGCTGAACGCGATCTTGAACCGCAAAGGCGAGAAGGCGGCGCATCGCAAGGAGGCGGCGCAGCTGCGTCTGCAGACGGCGGTCAACAATTTCTGGGGTGCCGCGTTTGTCGTATTGCTGCTTGCAGCCCGCAATCCGCAGCTGCTGAATCCGGATCTCAGCAATTATGATCTTCTGGATCTGTATGTATTGAATCCCAGGATCTGGATCGCGATCGGACTGATCGTTCTGTGGTTCATCGTCAGCGGCAGCTTCTACCGGATCGCGAATACCAAGGTGAAAAGCAAAGTCCGCGGCCTTGATGTCCGGGGCCGGGCGATCGATTACCGGACCTGGATGAACGCTTCACAGATCAAGAATGGAATCGTGCTTTTCATGGCGGTTCTGCTGATCCTGGTTTTCATCATCAATGAGTTTAAGATCTATCCGGTCAATTTCTACACGGAAGCGCAGAAGCCGACCGTAACCCTGTATTATCCCGCGGAAGAAACCGCGCAGTCCCGTTACCGCCTTGTGGATGTCAGTCTGCCTTATGAAGAGGCAGAGGCAAGCTGCGAGAGGGCGGGAGGCCATCTTGCGGTCGTGACGAGTCAGGATGAGAATAATGTCCTTTCCTCTTTGTTATACGGTTCGGCGGCGAAGAACTGCTATCTGCTGGGCGCGAGCCGGGACGAGAACGGTACTTTCACCTGGATCACAGGGGAACCATTTGATTATACTAACTGGGGAGTCGACGAGCCGAGCAGTGATGAAGAGAACCTGCTGATGATCTACGGCGCGGAAACCGGTTCCGGCAAATATGTCGGGGACTGGAACGATGTTGTGTACGGCAGCGAGTCGGAGTTCTATATGGCGGATAATATCGGTTATATCTGCGAGTGGGAGGCGGACGCGCAGATGCCTTCCGACGAAGAGCTGGAGGCGATTTTCGGAATCGATACGCTGTATAAGGCCAAGGAGAAGATGGCAGAGCTTCTGTACAATCTGCATGACAAGATGGCGGCCGGCGATGTCAATTCCGCGATACATGATGCTGAGAAGGCGAGTCCATACATAAAAGAACTGTACGGGACAGATCATCTGATCTATATTCCGGAGGTAACGGATGAGAACGGTTCTGTTATCACGGATTCGCGGAACGGTACGGGTGTCGGTCTGTATCAGAAAACCGATCAGGACGGCAGATCCATCTACGCGGTTTATTACGGCGAGTATAAAAACGGTCTGCGCAGCGGTAACGGTACAATGGCTGTCTACAGTAATCTGTATAATCAGATGGATTATGAATATGAAGGTTCCTGGGTCGCGGATAAGCCGAACGGAGAGGGACGAGAGACCGTCACGATTCTGGCGGCCAGCTATGATGGGCTGGGAACGATGCGGACAGAAGGTCTGTACGTTAACGGCCAGTATTATGGCACGCATACGACGGAATGGTCTTACATGGAAGGAGCGGATGTACGCCGGATTACGGAGGAGTGCAGTTACAGCTACGGTCTGCCGCAGGGTACGCTCACACGGCACGGCGTATACGCGGATGGAACATCGTATGATCTGACGGCGCATTATCGTGACGGACAGCCGGACGGCACCTGGCAGATGACTTACAAAGACGAGGACGGAGTATCCCGCATCTTCCGGTTTGCCGTACAGGACGGCCAGATCGAAGAAGGCGCGTATCAGGATCTGGTGGCAGAGCATGGCGACAAGATCCGTGTCAGCATGAACGAGAACGGTTTTATTGTGGCCTATGTGGTACAGGATGAGACGATCTATTGCCTGACATATCCGGATATCTACTGTCTGTCGGAGCCTGATTATACGACATACGGGACAGAGTTCCTGCTGAAGTAAGACAAGCCCCGTAAGGCTTTCCTGAAAACAAGAAAGACCCCTCACCGCAAGGTGAAGGGTCTTTTTGTCAGGGTTAAGCTTTAGTTCTGCAGCAGGTTGAGGATCGCCTGTGTGTAGATCGCGGTCTGCGCGAGGAATTCCTCGATGTCGAGCTTCTCGTTCGCGTCGTGGATGTGATTGTCCGCGTCCGGGAATTCGCAGCCGAAGGCGATGATGCCGTGCAGGCTCTTGGCGTATGTGCCGCCGCCGATGACCTGCGGCTTGATGCTGGTGTCGCCCGTTACTTCGACATAAGCGTTATACAGCGCGCGGACAAGCGGAGAATCCGGTGGATAGAAGAGCGGATCGCTGAGCCGCTGGATCTCTACGGTTCCCTTGTCGGAGGTCAGATAAGGAGTGGCAAGATCGCGGATCTGATCCGTTGTATAGGTGACCGGGAAACGGATATCGATCGTGCAGGTGATTTCGCCGTCCTTCATGCTGACGATGCCGTTATTGAGCGTCAGATCACCGTACTTGTCGGAAATCTTAAGGCCGAGGCCAGCGCCGTCGCAGGCAAGGCCGATGCGGTCCAGATAGAAATCGACAAAATCATCCTTAAAGCCGGCTTCTTTCAGCGCGGAGAGGGTATAGGCGGCAGCATTGACGCCAAGCAGCGGAGTGCTGGCATGCGCAGCGGTACCGACCGCGTCGATCACGAGCAGACCGTCCTCTTCCGTAAGGGTATAAGAGGTCAGCGGAGTCTTGTCCAGCGCGTTCTTCAGCTTGCCCTGGCCGATGCTTCCGGCCTGGATCTTGGTTACACAGCGGCTGCAGACCGCATTGGAAACAAAACCGCCTTCGATTGAAACGATCTTGGAAGAAGAGCAGCGGAGCAGCATCGCGCACATGCCTTTTTCACCGTAGATTCCGGGGAAATTGCCGTCCGGCGTGAAGCCGCTGGTCAGAGGCTCCTCGACCTCGTTGTAATGCTTCATGCAGAGAGAGCCGCTTTCCTCGTTGCAGCCGAGGATCAGACGAATCCGCTTGTCCAGCTTGACGCCGGATTCACGGAGAAGCTTCATCGCATAGAGCGTCGCGATAACGGCGCCTTTGTCATCGCTGACGCCGCGGCCATAGACCCAGCCGTCCTTCTCGGTCAGCGTGAAAGGATCGGTGTCCCAGCCTTCGCCGGCGGGAACGATGTCCAGATGCGCGGCGATACCGATTATGTCGCTGCCTGCGCCGATTTCAATATATCCGCAGTAGTTGTCCAGATTTACCGTACGGAAGCCCATCTCGCGGCCGATCTCCAGTGCCTCCGCAAGAGCGGCGGCGGGACCTTCGCCAAAGGGCTTGCCTTCCAGAGCTTCGCCCTGGCGGGAATTGTGACGGACAAGTCTTGCGAGTTTTGCGAGCATTTCGTCCTTCATAGGACGGATCAGTTCCATTCTCTTCATCAATCTCTATCATTGCGCCGCCGTGCAGGCAGCGCGCCTCCTTTCTGAGATTCGCAGCTTACAATATCATGAAACGGCCAAATCGTCAAGTGTCCGATGGCCGGAATCAAGCCGTCGGCTGCCTGGCCGATGGCTCAGGAACGGTCCGAAATCCCTTCGGATCTGGATCCGGAGCGCATGCTGCCGTCATTCTGTACGAACCATCCGCTTGAAATCTGCGGGCTCTTGAGGATGCCGGCTTTTTTCAGCTGATACTCGTAAGTCCACAGATCACCGGAGCTGCGCCAGGAATTCGGGCTCTGGTAGAAATACATTCCGAGCGTATGGTGCAGCTGGGCAAATCCGTTGTAACGTGTACCGTACAGACGGAAAGTGACCTTATGCATGCCGTCCGCGAGATCCGGGATCTGCAGCATATACGGAGAAAACGCGATATCGCCGGCGTCTTTGCCGTCTACGAAGATTTTGACCAGACCGCCGCGCCAGTGCGGTACGCGCAGATACAGGCCGTCTTTTGTACGGACCGTCGCGTGATAATCGATATTGCCGGTATAGAACGGCAGACCTTGAGAAGTAATATCGCCCCAGCCCAGTCTGCGGATCTTGCCGGTCAGCGTCTTTTCCGTGCCGTTTACCTGCACGCCGAAATCGCCGAGCAGATAGAAAGCCTCCAGATTCGTACGCGCGCCAAAAGGCATCTCGACCTCAAGCACATTGGTGCCGCGGACGATCTGCGGCAGCGGTACGGTATGAATGTCCCTGTCGACAAACCATCCGTCCGTGGTCGACGGAACGGCCTGTCCGTTCAGAGTGATCTGCGCGTTCTGTTCGTCTTCCAGCGCAAGCTTTGCACCGGATACGGCAACACGAGAGGGGATACGGAAACGCAGCTTCAAGGTATGGCTGGCCGGTTCCTCCTGAATCATGTAAGGCTGGCAGACCTCTTTGCGGCGCACCGGGATGTCCAGAATCCGACGGACAGAGTTGTCGATCCGCAGGATCTCCTCCTGCGGGAGGTAGTCGCCGCCATCAAAGGAATACTCGGCCATATCGAGGAGCAGCATATTGGGCTCGGAAAGCGTGACAGGAACTGTCCCGAACAGGTTGTCCCAGGGTTCCATCGCGGTGGAGCCTTCTGCAAAAGAGGGCAGACCGATGACGGGAGCGGCTTCTGCAGTCGTTTTGCTGTTGTCCTCAGCAGCCTGAACCGCGCCGCAGCTTGCGGGGATCAGCTTGAGCAGCAGACTGTCATGGATATGCCACTGTACGGAGAGACGCGTGGTGTTACCGTCGTTTTCCACGGCAACAGGCGTGGTAGTGCCGGTCATGGTATCATAGAGGACGACATCATAAGCGCCGCGGATCGTCAGATGCAGGATGCCGTCCGGATCATCGTCCGGGCACTCCGGATTCTTACCGTTCGCAAGGTACAGCCAGCGGCAGTCCCCGTCCTGACGCATCTGATACAGCGTCTGATCGTCCCGGCTGCCGTCCGCCTTGCGGACGTCCACTTCGCGAACCGGTTCCAGAGCGGCCAGCAGCGCGGCGGGATCCTGCCCGATAACGATGGAATCTGCAGCCACGACAGCAGGAAGCTCACTCGGACATGCGTCCACGTATTCCGGCGCGGGACCGGCGAAAATCAGCCTGCCGCCTGCGTTGCGGAACGCGGCAAGACGTTCCAGTGTTGTACGGCGCAGCGTGCGGCATCCGGTGACGACTACCGCGTCATAGGCCATATCCCCGACCTGCAGCGGGAAGGATGCTTTCGGACAGAGCTCCGGAAGCCTTGCTTCATTAATATAATCGAAATCGATCTTGCCGAAGAGCAGCGTCTCGCAGGTCCGCTGGAAGCTGTCTTCGAGCTGGTTGCGCATAGCGGCTGTCTGTTCGGACGGACCCCAGGAGAGCCAATAGCTCTCGATCGGGTGGATGACAGCAACGCGCGAGACAGCTTTGCCGCGGGTGAGGGCGGTATTCAGCCGCGCGAAATGATCCGCGATCTGGCGGTATTCCTTCCACCAGGGAGACTGATAGAAGATCGAAGCCGGATAGTCGCGTTTGGCTTCGCCTTTCATGGACATCCAGGCCAGATGCGGCACGCGCACCGTGACACCAAGCACGGCCTGCCAGTCGCCCTGCAGCTTATAGACACGCAGATCCGCGTCCCATCCGGTTACGCCGTACAGCTCGGACAGCATGCCGGGCTTGCCGGTCTGCCGCACCATGGACTGTGTCTGTTTTGCCGTCGTATATTCATGCCGATCGCAGAGCATATCGATACCGGGAATGCCGAATTCCGGATAGGCGCGCATCGCGTCTCCGACCATCCTTGTCTGATCGAGCAGGGAAGGTTCTCCCATCAGGTG
Organism: uncultured Eubacteriales bacterium; assembly: GCA_902782895.1. Classification (GTDB taxonomy): domain Bacteria; phylum Bacillota; class Clostridia; order Lachnospirales; family Bianqueaceae; genus RUG12817. The sequence goes on along the minus strand of CACZPA010000081.1, from coordinate 9,285 downwards.
ACCGGTCAGCGCGATACCGTGCTCAGAACACCAGATTCCGATCTGCCGCGCGTAAGCATTTACGAAAAGATCGGCCAGCAGATCATGATAATGATAACGCGCTGTCGAAACCTTTCCCTCCGGAAGCTCCCAGATCAGCTCTGGCAGGACATCGAGCAGATCCTGCCCGAAATTCCCTTTATAGAGATCAGGAAGTCTGCGCGTCCAGGGAAGGATGACATCTCTTTTCTCTTTGGCAAAAGCAAGCGTTCCCTTGGGAGAGAACTGCGGTTCATCCGTAAAGATCGCCGGGATCGTTTTGCCGAATTCTTCCTGAAATTCCGCAAGATATTTCTCGTGCGTGATCTCGATGAAACGGCGGATCGCGTCCGGATTCAGCGTATCGACATAGGGCTGATTGTTGAACCAGGGATCCGCGGTAGAGAATTCCATGTAGGCATACCATTTGGTGCCGGCAGCCGGTTCGTCCTCCGCGATGCGGCGGGAGGAGGCGAGGGATCCGTCCTCGTTCAGACAGATATCGTAGACGGCAAGAAGCTCACCGTTATCCTGCCTTACACTGCGCTGACCGCGGCCCGGCTCCGGTCTTTTGGCCCGATGCGGTCTGTCCGGCGTATAGGGGAAAGGCGTGAAAAGCAGCGTTTTGCGTGCGTTCTCTGGATTGCCGGCTGTGACCTTGCCTCCGGCGGATCCGGACGGCCAGCGGTCCTCGTCATAAAGCCAGGCAAGCATCCGGGAGCCGCGGGCTTTTTCTACACAGAGACGGATAAAACGCATGTATTCTTTGGTCAGATAGGGTGTATCCATTCCGGTGCGGACATGCATATGGAAGCCGCCCATTCCCATCTGCTGCATGATATCGATCTGTTCAAGGAGCTTCTCATCGCTGAGACGCGTATTCCACGCCCAGAAAGGAGTGTCCCGATACTCGCAGGTCGGATTGGCAAAGAGCTCATCCGGCAGATTTTTTGATGTATTCTGATGATATAACATGACCCTTCTCCTTGTATTATAGAGTAAACCTATCATAACACGACGCGGCCTAAAATGCAATGATCGGCTCTTGACAGAAAGCAGTCAAAGGGGTAAACTAATAAGTGGTATTGCACCGGGTTAAATTACTTAAATCGGTAGAAATGATTCTGATCAGGAGGGTGCGCGGCGATGGGCGGCAAAAGGAAAATCGACTGGAAAAGAGAAGTGTTTACGATTCCCAATCTTCTCTCTTTTTTCCGTCTTCTTATGATACCTCTGCTGATATGGCTCTATGTGGGCCGTAAAGAATATGTGCTCTCCTTTATAGTTGTGCTGGTATCGGCACTGACGGATACTTTTGACGGGATGATCGCCCGTAAATTCAACATGATCAGCGATATCGGCAAGATGCTCGATCCGATCGCTGACAAGGCGACGCAGGCGGCGGTGCTGCTCGCGCTTTCGTCACGCTACAAGGTTATGCTGTATCTCGCGATTCTGCTGATCGTAAAAGAAGTACTGGACGGTATCCTGTTCCTGTACCTCAATATCCGGACGAAAGAGGTCCACGGCGCGCAGATGCACGGCAAGATCGCGACATGGGTTCTGTATTTTACGATGCTGCTGCATCTGCTCTGGGTGCAGATCCCGCAGACCGTAACCTATGTACTGACCGCGCTTTGCGCGTTTCTGGTCGTTCTTTCGCTGATCCTGTATGCCATCAGCGGATTCCGCCAGATCCGGCAGCAAAGAGAACAAGAGGCGCAGCATGGATAATCGAGTCGTTCTTACCGGATGCGCGAATTATGATCCTGAGGTCGTAGCGGAGGCTTTCGACAGACTGTTTGACCCGATCGGCGGACTGGACTGGGTAAAACCGGGCATGCGGGTCGCCGTGAAGGTCAATTTTGTTCTGGCAAAATCTCCGGAGAAGGCAGCGACAACCCATCCTGCGCTGGTCAAGGAGCTCTGCCGGCGTCTCGTGGAGCACGGAGCAGAGGTTACGGTCGGGGACAGTCCCGGCGGCCCGTACAATAAGGCGGCCTTGGAGACTGTATATCTGGCGACCGGGATGCGGACGATTCTGGAAACCGGCGCGAAGCTGAATGAGGACTTTACAGATCAGGAGGTCTGTCCGCCGGACGCCGAGACGATCCATAGCTTCCGCGGGATAAGCTTCCTGGAGCAGGCGGACGCGATTGTGGATTTCTGCAAGCTGAAGACGCACGCGTTGATGGGATATACCGGCGCCTGCAAGAACATGTTCGGCGGGATCGCGGGGCTTTATAAGACGGAATGCCATTACAGATTCCCGACGCATGCGCAGTTCGCGTCCATGCTGGTGGATCTGTGCGAATATTATAAACCGGTGCTGTCGATCTGTGACGGTGTACTGGCAATGGAAGGGAACGGACCGTCGTTTGGCGATCCACGCCCGATGGGTGTGTTGGCAGCGTCCTTCAACCCGCATGCGCTGGATCTTGCGTGCTGTGATCTGATCGGCCTGCAGGCCGGACAGGTGCCTACACTTGCCGAAGCTGTGCGGAGAGGACTCTGTCCGGAAACGACGGATCAGCTGGAGATCTATGGCGATCCGGAGCTGTTCCGGGTGCATGATTTCAAGCTGCAGCCGCTCGGCGACATCCAGTTTGTGAGGAATCATAACGGAATCGTCTATTCCTTTATTAAGCACTTCGTTACGACGCGGCCGGTGGCGGGGCAGAAGTGTGTCGGCTGCGGCAAATGCGCCGTGGTATGCCCGGAAAAAGCGATCGTGATCCATAACAGGCGCCCACAGATCAACCACAGGAAATGCGTAAGCTGCTTCTGCTGCGTGGAATTCTGTCCGCAGGGAACCATGCGTCCCTTTGAGCCGTTTACACTGCGGCTTCTCCATAAGGCGAGGAAAAACTGATTTGTAAAAAAACTGATCTGACAACCGGGTATTGACACCCGGTTTTTTTGTGATATAATAGTCCCATAACCGGACTAACTGAAAGGGGGACTGAATGTGGACGATATAGAGAAGCTGGTCTGCCGATTCTGTGACGCGCAGCATGAGATCAGCATGGCTTATGAAGAATTCGCGAAGCAGACAGGATATTCCTACACCAGTATTCAGATCATGCACCTGATCTACAACAATCCGGGATGCACACAGAAGATGCTTAACGAGAGGACGCTTTTCCCTAAGCAGACGATTAACGCGGTCATCACGAATCTGTACAATAACGGCGTTGTCGAGCTGCGGGAGGATCCGGAGGACCGGCGTACCAAGGATATTTATTACAGTACAGAGGGAGAGAAGACCGCTGAGGGCATCTTTGACAGAGCGCAGCAGATCGTACGCCGCTCAATGGCGGGTCTCCGCATCGAGGAGCTTTCCGCGCTGATCGAGACGATGGAAAAGTTCTCCAACCTGATGAAGGACGAGATACAGGATCTGTGATAAGGACTGTGAGAAGGTTTTCACAGTCCTATAAAAAGACCATTTAGTCCCAAAATGAGAAAATATGAAATTTGGATAAAAAGAGAGGAGAAAGAATTATGACGATTTTACCTGTTTACAACCTGCTGGCGCTGCCGGATTCCACCATTCTCTACAGAACCGATCTGTACAAATCCGCGACCGGCAAGGCCCCGGTTCTCGATGAGAAGGTCATCGTCGTGGTTTCCAAGGACGAGAACACACTGGCGGACCTGAGCGAAGACAGTATCTATCCGATCGGCGTCTCCGGCTATATGAAAACCGTCAGCGAGCAGGGCTTTGTGCAGATCCGTCTGACGCACCGTGTACATGTGGATCATATCCAGGCGCTGCAGGACCGGAAGTATTTGATCGATACCTCAAGACTGCAGGATGTCGAGGATCTGGACGCGGAGGATGAGAAGAACCGTTTTGAGACGATCAAAAATGAGATCCGTTCCATGTCCCACGAATTCGAGTGGGGTCCGATGATGGACGCTTTTGTGATGTCCTGGCACTCGATCGGAGATATCGGGGCAGCGCTTTCGCCGTGGATGAACATCCCGAACGATAAGATCTACGAGATCCTCGCGGAAGACAGTAAGAAGGCTCGTTTTGACGCGCTGGAGGCCATGCTCTACGAGTACATGGAGCTGACGCGTGTCCGGATCAAGGCGCAGACCGATCAGAAGGAGAGCTACCAGAAGCTTTATAAAGAGCAGGCGCTCCGCAAACAGATCGAATTCATGCAGAAAGAGCTCGATGAAATGCATCCGGATGAGCTGAGCGGGATCCGCAAGCTGGAGATCAAGATTCAGGAATCCGGCATGAACGAGACCGCGCGCAAAGAGGCCGACAAGCTGATCAGCCGCTTAAAGGCGGAGGGACAGAACGGACAGGAAGCCGGTATGATCACGGATTATCTGGAATTCCTTGCCTCGCTGCCTTGGAAGAAGGAGAGATTCCGCAAGATCGATATGGATTACGCGGAGAAAGTCCTGGACGCGGATCATTTCGGGCTGGAGAAGGTCAAGAGGCGCATTCTGGAACAGATCGCGGTCATGCAGCTCAAGAAGAAACAGTCCGGCTCGATCATTCTTTTTGTCGGTGCTCCGGGCACCGGTAAAACGAGTATCGGCCAGAGCATCGCAAAAGCTCTGAAAAGGGAGTATATCCGGATTTCACTGGGCGGTGTGCGGGACGAAGCGGATATCCGCGGACACCGCAGGACCTATATCGGTTCCATGCCGGGACGGATCATGGACGGGATTCAGAAGAGCGGTGTATCCAATCCGGTTATGGTTCTGGACGAAGTGGACAAGCTCTCGGTCTCTTATAACGGCGATCCGGCGAGCGCACTGCTGGAGGTCCTGGACCCCGAGCAGAACAGTACTTTTACCGACCATTATCTGAACGTGCCCTACGATCTGTCGGATGTGCTTTTCATCTGCACGGCCAACAGCGTCGAGACGATTCCGGAACCGCTGCTGAACCGGATGGAAGTCATCACTTTCCAGGGATATACGCCGATCGAGAAACAGCAGATCGCGATCCGGCATCTGCTGCCCAAAGCGATGGAAGCGGCAGGACTGGCGAAAGACGATCTCGCGGTCAGCGATAAAACAATCGCGCACATTATCTCGGAATATACACGGGAGGCGGGTGTCCGCGGTCTGAAAAAGCGCATGGATACGCTTTCCCGCAGTGCTGCTGTACAGCTCGTTCGCGGCGCGGAGCCGCCGGTGACGGTAACTGAAGAGAATCTGCCGGATCTCCTGGATATGCATCCGATCCGTCAGAAGAATGTAAAAGACAAGACGGTTCCCGGTGTGGTGACGGGCCTTGCCTGGACGCAGGCGGGCGGTGACGTCCTGTATATCGAGACGAAACGCATGAAGGGCAGCGGGAGACTAACGATTACGGGACAGCTTGGCGACGTGATGAAGGAATCCGCACAGATCGCGCTGAGCCTTGTGCGGACCCTGTACGCGGATAAAATTGAGGATCTGGACAAGCAGGATATTCACATCCACGTACCGGACGGCGCTACCCCGAAGGACGGACCTTCCGCTGGCATCACGCTGACAACGGCGCTCGCGTCGCTTTTCTGCGGGGTTGACGTCAGTCCCGCGGTCGCGATGACCGGAGAAGTGTCCCTGCAGGGGAGCGTGAATCCGATCGGCGGCCTGCCGGAGAAGCTGATGGCAGCTCAGCGGGCCGGCGTTAAAAAAGTCTTCATCCCCAAGGATAATGTGGACGATCTAAAGGATGTCGCGCAGGAAGTAAAAGACAAACTGGAGATCGTCCCCGTAGAGACGGTCGAAGAGGTCCTCAGCGGGCTGTCTCTCCTGTAAAAAGGAATCTCCCGGGCTTGTCTGAAGGCGGCCCGGGAGATTTGCTGTGTTTTTCTGAAAAAAAGACTTGACAGGCAGGCGGACACATGATATACTTCCACAGGTGTTAAGGGAATAACCTTTACACCGAAAGGGAGCCGTAGCATGAAAGATCTTCTGAAAAACAGCCGTTTGTATGATTTTTACGGAGCGTTGCTGACGGAGGATCAGCGGGCTGTCCTCGAGATGTATTATTTTGAGGATCTGTCACTCGCGGAGATAGCGGGGACACGCAAGACCAGCCGCGCGGCGGTTTATGACGCGATCCGGCGCGGGGAGGCAAGGCTTACGGAATACGAAGAGAAGCTTCATCTGGTGGAGCGGTTTGTAGAGCAGCAAGCCCAGTGGGACAGCATTCGTGACGGGATCCTGCAGGCGCGGCAGATCGCCGAGGACGCAGGCAAGTCCGGCAGCCCGGACGCGGACAGGATCACAGCGATTCTCGACCGCATACTGGACGAGGCGGGACAGATCCGCAGCGGGATCTGAGGTTATACGGTTCATAATAGACGACAGGATCGAAAGGAGGACATGAGATGGCTTTTGAAGGCACCAGTGACAAGATGCAGGGCATTTTCAAGAAACTGCGCAGCAAAGGCGTTCTGACGGAAAAAGACATCAAGGATGCCCTTCGCGAGGTTAAGCTGGCGCTGCTTGAGGCGGACGTCAACTTCAAGGTCGTCAAGGATTTTATCAAAACCGTCGAAGAGCGCGCGAAGGGACAGGAGATTCTGTCCAGTCTGACTCCCGGTCAGCAGGTCGTCAAGATCGTAAATGACGAGCTGATCCATCTCCTGGGGGATGAGGAGCAGATCTCGATCCGCTACAGCAGCAAGCCTCCGACCGTCATCATGCTGCTTGGTCTGCAGGGCGCCGGTAAGACGACGATGGCCGCCAAGCTCGCCGGTTATCTCAAAAGAGAAGGCAAGAAGCCGATGCTCGCGGCTTGCGATATCTATCGCCCCGCGGCGGTCAAACAGCTTGAGATCGTCGGCAAGAGCGTCGATGTTCCGGTGTTTACGATGGGGACGGATACCGATCCGGTCGTGATCGCGACCGAGGCTGTCAAGCAGGCTTCCCGTAATGACTGCGGCATCGTGATTCTGGATACGGCAGGCCGTCTGCATATCGATGAGGATATGATGGGAGAGCTCGCACGGATCCGGGAAGCGACGAATCCGACAGAGATTCTGCTCGTCGTCGACGCGATGACAGGACAGGATGCGGTCAACGTTGCCAAGCAGTTTGACAGCGCGATGGAGCTCACCGGTGTTATCCTGACGAAGCTTGACGGCGATACCCGTGGCGGCGCGGCGATCTCAATCCGCGCGGTAACCGGCAAGCCGATCAAATTTGCCGGCATCGGTGAGAAAGTGACGGATATCGAGCCTTTCCATCCGGACCGCATGGCTTCCCGAATCCTCGGCATGGGCGACGTGCTCAGCATGATCGAGAAGGCGCAGGCCGCGATCGATCAGGACACGGCCGAGCAGATGGCAAGCCGGATGATGGCTAACGACTTCAATCTGGAAGACTATCTGGAGCAGATGAAGCAGGTCAAGAAGATGGGAAACATGCAGGATCTGCTGAATATGGTTCCCGGCCTTTCCGGCAAGGTGAAGGATACCGACATCGACGAGAAAGCGCTCGATCGCGTCGAGGCCATGATTCAGTCCATGACGCCTAAGGAGCGGCGCAATCCGCAGATTCTGGACGCGTCGCGCAAGCGCAGGATTGTCAGAGGCGCGGGTGTTACGATCCAGGAGCTCAATCAGATGCTCAAGCAGTTCGAGCAGGGCCGTGCGATGATGAAACAGCTCACGGGCATGGCCAAAGGCAAGAAGAAACGTCTTTTCGGCGGACTCGGCGGTTTTGGCGGCGGCAGGAATCCGTTCGGATTCTGAGCTCGCAGAGCCGGCGCAAGGGCCGGATACAGGTTTTTTATCAGGATGATTCTCCCGTCTGCGGGGTTTCATATATTCTACGAGAGGTGAAAGTATAATGGTTAAGATCAGATTAAAGAGAATCGGAAGCAAAGGCAAGCCGTTCTACCGCATCGTTGCGGCAGATGAGAGATCTCCCCGTGACGGTCGTTTTATCGAGGAAGTAGGGACCTATGATCCCAATTCGAACCCGGCGGCTATCAAATTTGATGAGGAGAAACTGAAGAAGTGGATCGGCAACGGCGCGCAGCCTACCGAGTCCGTCAAGATGCTTCTGAAGACTGCCGGAATTCAGTAAGGAGGTCCGAACGTGAAGGAACTGGTAGAGATGATTGCGAAGGCTCTGGTTGATCATCCCGATGAAGTTGTTGTCATCGAGACGGTTAAAGACGGAGATACGCATCTGGAGCTTAAGGTGGCCGAGTCCGACATGGGCAAGGTTATCGGTAAGCAGGGCCGGATAGCCAGAGCGATCCGGACGGTCGTTAAGGCTGCCGGTATGAAAACAGACGAAAGAATTATCATCGATATTGTCTGAACGTCAATGCCTCAGTGAGGACGCGCCGTTTGACGGAGTGCCCGCGGCTGAGGCTTTTGTCTTATGATACGGAGGTCATGGTATGCGGGAGTATTTTCAGATTGGCGTGATCACATCTCCGCACGGGATCCGCGGGAGCGTCCGCGTTTTTCCGATGTCGGAGAATAAAAAGCGATTCGAGGAGATTCAGCAGGTGCCTTACAGCCAGCCGGATTCGGACGAGATCGCGGGCGTCTATACGATTACGGACGTAGCTTATCAGAAGAACGTTGTGCTGCTGACTTTCGCGGAGATCACAGACCGTGACGGAGCAGAGGCAGTCAAGGGACAGAAGCTCTGGATCCATAGGGATGAGGCTGTGCCGCTCGAGGAGGGCGAGTACTATCTTCCGGACCTGATGGGGCTGCACGCTGTATCCGACGCGGGAGAGGATCTTGGCGTCATCACGGATTATATGGAACCGGGGAGCACAGTCGTTTTTGTGATCGAAAAGCCCGGCAAGCCAGAGCTGCTGATTCCTTTTGCGAAGGATTATGTGCGGGAGATCGACCTTGATGCCGGCACCATGACGATTCATCTGATTCCCGGGATCCGGGATGAAGGTCCGGAAGCGGTCCGGTAAGAGGAGTACAGAAGATGCGTTATTATGTTCTGACACTGTTTCCGGAGATGATTCAGGAAGCGATGGGACACAGTATTCTCGGACGCGCGCAGGAGGACGGGAAGATCGAACTGGAAACGATCAATATCCGCGATTTTTCTCATAATAAACAGCTGCACGTCGATGACGCACCATACGGCGGCGGAGCGGGGATGGTCATGCAGGCACCGCCTGTATATGAAGCCTGGGAATCCATTGTAAACCGGATCGGGCACAAGCCGCCGGTCGTCTTTATGACACCTGCCGGTCAGACTTTCACACAGCAGAAAGCAAAAGAGCTCTCCGAATATCCTGAGCTTATCTTCCTG
>CACZPA010000080.1 GCA_902782895.1 uncultured Eubacteriales bacterium | reverse complement strand
TCCAGTCTTCCGAACAGTCTCGGGTCGACGTCCAGCAGCAGTTCCATGCTCTTCTTCACGTTTTCCGCCGGCTTGCTTTTCAACGCCCTTGAACGCGAGCGCAGCATGGCGCGTTCCATACTTGCACGAAACTCCTCTGCCAGTCCGCTTTGTTCTGACGCGAAACGTTCCACATCCTCTTTTCCAAGGATCTCCGTTTTTCCGAAGCGGTCCAGAAGCGTCTGGCCGAGGGTTTCCTGCTCAGCAAAGTATTCGTGATATGTATCGCTTCGGATCAGCGTCTTGATATCGCGGATGAACTTCCGCTGATCCTTTTCCGCATGGAGCATCGTGTTGTTGAACGCGATCTCCTTGAGCTGCAGTTTTCCGTCCTCGTCCAGCTGGCGCAGCAGCGCCGTCATCTCTTCAAAGAGACTGTAAACCTGGTATTCGCGGGCGGCAAAGTATTGCTCCGGCAGGCGGATATAGGCCAGGAACTCGCAGATGATCTCCGCGATCTCGATCCGTCTGCGCACGGCGGCGGGCTGCTCGTTGGCGCTTTGCGCATATTCCTCCACAGTCAGCAGGCCCGTCTGCACGATGTCTCTGTAGGTGCCGATCGCATAGTCGATCATGTCATAATCGACCTTCTTCTCCTCGCCGTGCTGGATCGCGAGCTCCAGCAGCTTGATCTGCTTGCGGTCGGCGCGGATGTCCATATCCATGATCACGGTCTCAAAGTACAGCGGTTCCGGTACTGCCCTTTGCAGGCGGCGCAGGCAGGTGAAGCGGCGGTTGCCGTCCACGATCCGCCCGTCCGCCAGTGTGACGCCCGGCTCCCGCTGCCCGACCAGCGCGATGTTCTTCTGGGTCTTCTGTATGGATTCCGGGTTGCTGTCATAGATGAAGCTCTCAATAATGGCGTTGTAGTCCTCGGCGGAAAGCGCGTCGAGCGAATCCTTTCCGTGCTCGGCCTCATACCGGCTCAGCCACGTGGCGATGCGGTCGTTCTGGTCGTTGTAGAACAGCGCGTCCAGCCGCACACGGTAAACCGGATAGACGACGGTGCTGCCGCCGTATGTAACCTTGCGGGTCAGCTCGGTCCGCTGCACCTTGTCCGTGCCGACGAGCTGCAGCAAACTCCCGTCCTTCAGCGCGCCTCTGACGGAGGCCGCGGCCGGCTGCGCGACGCCGGTGTAGACGGCAGCCGCGCCGGCTTCGCCCTCCGCTTTGGCGCGTACCTCCTGATAGATCTCCCGGATCTCTTCCTCGCTCTCCGGATCGATCTGCGCGCACAGCAGGGCCATCGTGTCCAGCGCCCGCTCGGCGGCGGGTTGCGGAAGGTCGCGCTGGCCGATGTGCGCAACTTCATTCCGGACGCCCATCAGCTCTCTGGCCCAGGCCCGGCAGTTCGGACTCAGCCAATCCCGGAAATCCTCGCCCCACCGCCGGTCGATGAGCCGGATGCAGTTGGCAATGTCCAGAGAATCCACCAGATCGCCGTAGCTGCCGTTCAGCGGCAGATCGTATTGATCGTTGAGCGTGCGGAGCACCTCGTCCCACCAGCCGTTTCGGTATCTGCGGCTGAGCTCCTGCCCGATAAAGCCGGACATGCTTCTGACCAGACAGCGGAACCCCCGCTGCACCAATTCCACGTTTTCCTGCATCAAATGACGCCTCTTTTCTTATCGTTTCTATGGATTTCTCTCTCACCACTCCAGCGTGAACTCGTCCATCGGGTCGAAGTCCGCGAAGTGGGCGTTTTTGTACTCCAGCAGCGCGGCGAGGACATTGACAGCGTTCGCCTCCTGGGCCGCGGTGATAAACTCCGTAATCTGGGCCAGGGTGAAGCCGCCCATTAGATCCATGACGGAGAGATCGTCCTTCATGATTCGCCCGCGCACCGTCCAGCGATCCAGGACCGTGACGATATGATTCACCTGGCGAGTGTATTTCGGGAAGCGGAAATCGGTGATCTCCACCGTAGAATCGGGGTCAAGTTCGTGGCGCCGTTCTCCCTCCACATTGTACTGAACAAGGCAGTCCGTAAAACTCAGGTCAACTGCGCCGAGATACAGATAGCGGAGCCCATGCTTCTCCGCACCTTTGAAGAAATTGAGCGGGATCGTGATCCCGTCGTAGCGGTCCGGCAGGATCTCTTCCGCGTTCCGCACCGGCTCCCAGACCTGCTGGAATGGCTGCTTCAGGCCACGGGCGAGGAAATAGTTCTGCCAGGTCGCCGCGTCCTCCGACGACAATTCCAGGGGATGGGCAACTCGGATGGGCTTGTCCCCGATGGGATAAGCTTCTCCATCGCTGCGGACAGTCCCGGAGGCAGACAGGGTGAAGCTCGTTTCTCCCTGTACCCAGACGAGCAGACGAGCGACCCGGTTCAGGACCGGATTGGTCAAATAGATCGCTTTCCAGTCCCCGGCGTCGAATTCACGGCCATTCAGGAATGCCTCGAACAGCCGATCCGAGCGGTTTTTGGCAACCCGTTTCACATTCTTCCTGAGCTCCGTCAGGTCTGCCTTTGCAGCTTCGTATTGATCCGGGTCCGCATTTTTCTTCGGGACAGATTTGACGGTCTTTCCCGACTTGTCGTCGCGCAGCGTCAGTGTCAGATCGTCGTTCAGCATGGCTGTTAAGGTGCCGGAGCCGAGGTCATAGGTCTTGCAGCCGTCTCCATCAAAGCCGAATTCCGACAGCACTGTATCCCGCAGGGTATCGGCATCCGTGCCGCGCATCTCGGCGTATTTCCACAGAATCCCCTGCTTGTCCGCATAGAGCATGGCCTCCCGGGTATCGCTGAGCAGCAGGGCGCGGTTTGCAGCTTGCTCTTTCCATTTGGTATTATG
>CACZPA010000079.1 GCA_902782895.1 uncultured Eubacteriales bacterium | reverse complement strand
TATCGTCTTGATCTGAAAGCTGCATAAAAACAGCGAGACAGCATTTGCTGCCTCGCTGTCAAGTCTAACTTTTGGGGGTCACCTCACTCAACGGATGGCCTTCTTTATTAGACTTGGATCTCATATGGTTCAGTAAAAATCCCTTCTCTTTTGATTTTTACTGAATCAATGAAAACCGGACCTGCTGCCCGAGGTGCTCAATCTACAAACTTTCTCCTGCTGTGCGGGAAAAGGTATCCGAACGGCGCCGTCACATAATCGCCCGGCTGAATATCCGTCCCTGCAGTATCAAACAGCGAATACTGCGTCCCGGCGCGGCCAAGGAGCGGCAGATAGCTGCCTTTGTATTCGACCGAAGGAGTCCTGCGGAAATCTTTGAGAACATGATACGCGTTTCGCAGAAGATTTTTGAAGCTGAAGGAATCCTCTGGTCCGAAGAGTCCGAAGCCGCTGGTATGGCCAAGCGCAACCACCGCCGCACGCGTTTCGCGTTTAGCGCGGTAATCACACGCATATCCGGTCGAATCGCCCGGCATCAGAATCTTGATCGCGACGACCTGTGCCTTATAGACGGCCGCGCGCTGCAGGGGGACAGATACCTTCACCGGCAGCGCCCCGACAAGCGCGGAACCGATCCGGACAGCATCAAGGCGCGTCTCCGGGAACCGCAGCGCCGCGCAGCTGTTCGCGATGTGACGCATACCGACATCGATGCCTTTTGCCCGAAGTGCTTTTATGACTCCCGCAAAACGGTCAAACTGCGCTTTTGTGTGGCTGTATTCCGCTTCGAATGACTCCGCGAAATGCGAGAAAATCCCTTCGCACCGGAGTCCGGGCAGCTGATAGACCTGCTCCATCTGCTCGATATCATTATAGCGGATGCCGAAACGTCCCATCCCGGTATCAACAGCAAGATGCACTCGAATCGGGGACAGTTCTCCGGCGGTCTGCGGATTTCCGACCGGCTGAGAACCTTCGATCATCTGCGATTCTCCGGCCGGCTGTGCGCTTTCTCTCTGCATCACATCCAGATAGCTCTTTGCGCCTTTCAGATCGGACACCGTGAGGATCACGCCGGCCTTCACAAGATCCCGGATAATCGCAGGATCCGCGACCGGCGCCAGAAGCAGGATGTCCTTGCCGAGTGCCAGCTCATGCACGATCAGTGCTTCTTTGGGCTCGGAGACCGCAAACATCGCAGCGCCTGCTTTGGCCCAGACTTTAGCTGCCTCCTCAATGGAAACCCCGTATCCGTCGCATTTCAGCACGCCCATCACCGGAACGCCTACCGCGCCGATCACCGCTTCTGCGTTATGCAGCAAAGCGCTTTCCGATATCTCCAGATAATTCAGTTCGTCTGCAAATGTGCCTATCGCAAAAGTATCCATCTGTTAATCGCTCCGTACTTCCGTCATCGGCGCTTCCTTGGGCTCCTTGCCCTCGCGGAAGACGACCATCATTTCATTCGTCAGGCTCAGATTGTCGGGCTGTCCCTCTATATTTGCCCGCTCGACCCACCGTCCGACCGCAAGCTCTCCGTCTTCCAGGCGGATCGTATCGTCCCCGTCCACATCACAATAGAAGCCCATCAGCAGATCGTCCACGATGCCCCAGGGCTGCGACTTGTAGTAACGGATATTCTTAACCTTCAGGCCGACCTCTTCTTCCACCTCGCGCTGCACCGTCTCCTCGAGCGTCTCTCCGATCTCTGTGAATCCGGCGACCAGCGCGTCGTGAGCGACCGGTCTGTTTGCATAACGCGTGATCAGGAGCTTGTCCCCGTTTGTCACACCGACGATAACAGCCGGCACCACACGCGGATAGATGCGGCGCCCGCAATGCGGACATACGATAGCACGTTCATTTCCGGCGAGCTCCGTTTCCTGTCCGCATCGGCCGCAATAGCGGTTGTCACGGTACCAGTTCGCAAGCTGCATAGCCGTATAGCCTGCAAAGACCAGATGTTTCCCGGTCCTGCGTGATGTACGGAGCTCACGGACGGTCATCCACTCGCTCTCTTCCGGCACCTGCGTCCCCTGCGGGGCAAGATAATACTCCTGCGAATCGATCGAAAAAAGATAGATCAGCCCGTCAGACTGACCATCCTTTCCGCAAATATCCTCAAACGCAGGAAAACGCAGCCCCTCTCCGTCGGGGAGCAGCGCGAACTTTCCTTTTTCATAACAAAGAACCGTTGAAGCCGGACCAGCTTTTTTGTCCGGCTCGTAACGGTTATGCATCACATGTGGCAGAATATCCTGGATCATTCGTCCTTCTGGCCCCACTTCTCTTTTGCGTTCTCCGCGGCCTTGCCGGCAGCGTCGGAAGCCTGGCCAAGTACGTCGTTGATCTTGCTGTCCGCTTTATCGCTCGCGCCGTGGATGCTGTAGCGGAAACCGAAGAAAAGTCCGCAGATCAGCAGCGGTACAACAACCCAGAACATGAAAAGCGCGCAGATCACAAGCGCCAATACCGGAACGGAAAGGATGTGTTTCCCGTCTTTCTGTACTTCAAACAGGATCTTGCCGCTTCTCTCAAGCAGCGTGCCTGCGTTCTCCAGCGCGCTGTTGAACTTCTCGGATTTAACGTTCTTCTCCTCCGTGAAATCAGACTCCGCCGCGGTCTTGCCTGCGTGTTTCAGATAATCCGCTGCCTTTACAAGATCCCAATCACATGCGTTCAGCGCGTTTCTGGCATCTTCGTAGCTGACGCCGAGCTTCAGCACCAGCTGTTCGATTTTATCATAGCGATCCATCCGAATGCCTCCTTAACTATTTTAATACAGTTGCATCTTATCATATGTGTCCCGGAAATGCAAGATTCCATATTGCCGGACTGTAAAACATGCTGCCGGACAATTGAACATGCTGCCGATCTGGCAAGCCATTATCCGGTCCTACAGAGTCTCACCCGCGCGGCAGGTACATCAGGCTCAGGATCCACTCCTCCATACGAGCCGGCATAAAGCGCAGGATGCCCATGAGCAGTTTATACACGAATCCGATCGCGACACGGACCGGCGGATTCTCTTTCCCCGCAAGCTTCAACGCGACGTCCGCCACGGACTCCGGCGGCTTACCGTGCTGCTCGTCATGCGCCATCCGCGCGATGCTCTTCTCGCAGACTGTCTTATACGGCGAATCCTCCGGAATATAGGCATTCCGGGCCGTGGTAAAGCCGGTCTTTGTATCGCCGGGCTCCAAGAGGCTTGCTCTGACCCCGTATTTGCGCATCTCCATGCGGACCGCTTCCACATAGGCCTCGATCGCGTATTTGCTGGAAGAATAATGGCTTTGCATCGGAATCGGCACTTTGCCGGCGATAGAGCTTACGACCAAAAGCAGTCCCTTGCCCTGCTGACGCATTTTGGGAAGCACTTCATGGCAGACCCGGATCACGCCGAAATAGTTGACGTCCATCTGCTGCATCGCCAGATCGACCGGAACCTCCTCCGCTGTGCCGGCAATACCCATACCCGCGCACAGTACCGCGATATCGATCCTCGGAAGATCCCGTACCACAACAGCGACCGACGTCTGATCCGTAACGTCCATCCGGCGCATTGTCAGCGAGCCGCCGCCCTCAAACTCCTCCCGGCTTCCCTCTTCACAATGCCTTGAAACTCCCGTGACAGTACATCCGTTCTTCGCAAACGCAAGCGCACAGGCCCGCCCGATACCGCTCGAAGCTCCCGTCACCAGCACGTTTTTACCATATACATTCTCCATATGCGTCACCTCGATCTGATTTGCTACGACTATTATACACGATTTCCGTAATTCTGCAAATGCGGTATACAAAAAATACGGCATAAAAAGCACCGTATTTCTGATATCATTTCTGTTTCAGGAGAAAACGGCCGCCACGTTCATTCCGCGATCTCCATCGATTTTCGATAAACCCGGCGGACCCTACCCGTAAGTAACAGTCTGCCCTCCGGATCCGTCTCGATCCGCAAGGTGCCGCCCGGCTGTCTCAGCGAAAGGGCCGCATTGCCCTCGCAAGCCGCAAGATAAGCGCCGATCGCCGTTGTACCGCTTGCACAGGAGTTTTCCC
Source organism: uncultured Eubacteriales bacterium (assembly GCA_902782895.1). Lineage (GTDB taxonomy): Bacteria > Bacillota > Clostridia > Lachnospirales > Bianqueaceae > RUG12817. The sequence continues at coordinate 604 of CACZPA010000079.1, read as the reverse complement.
AGCACAGGGTCCGTGCCATGGGGACATATACGAGCGGTGTAAGCGTCCCGCCAGCCCTGTCAAAAAGCAGGATTCCGACGGCTTCTGCCTTAAGGAAGGCGCACCACTCCGGAGCCAGCCTCTCCGCTTCCTCGCGAGGCAGCGACGGATCCGTGATGACATGACAGATTCCGTCAAAACGGACCACTGGGAAAGCCCTCCCGTCCGGAAATGTCTCTGTCCCGATCCTGACGGGCCGCGGCATCTGAACCGTCCCCTGCCAGCTGTCCGCGTTCTTTGTGATCTGAACCGTTACAGGCTCGGGCGTTCCGATGACGGAGACCGAAATCATCCCTTTCCGGATTTCCCGCAGCTCCGCGACCAACGCAGCCGCGCTCATCGTCGCGTTTCCGCAGAATTCTCCGCCGGCCATCCGCATCACGGCTCTTTCCCCGTCAATACGGATAAAACCGACCTGCTCCGCGGACGGCTCACATTCCATCAGCTTCGCGGCAACAGAAGGCTGTTCCGAAGCCTCGACCGGTGTTTCCACCAGGATCGTACGGTTTCCTGTCGGATCAAGCAGTACATATTGAATCTTCATCATTGATTGTAATTGCTCAGG